>JAQTSL010000378.1 GCA_028711355.1 Rhodoferax sp. | reverse complement strand
AGCTGCGGCCCAAAATGTGGCGTGGCGCTGGCGTAGCGCAGTGCTTCCAGCCGCAGCAACCAGTCGCGGCAGGCGGGCTGGGGTGGGCTGGCGTCGAGCAACTGCGCCAGTTGGCGCGGTGTGCTGTTGGCGGGCAGACGGTAGCCAGCTTGTTGCAGGCGCTGGCGCGCGCGCGCCAGCAGCCGCAGCCAGGGGTCTTGGCGCTGGTGCTCCCAGGCGCTCCAGGCGGCACCGCCCAAGCTGGCGACAACGACGATGGCGCACAACAGATAAACCAGGTGTTCCCAACTGGGCGCGTCAAAGCCGATGTCTTTGAGCAGATTGAGCTGGCGCGTTTGCGTGTAGTTCAGCACCCACTGGTTCCAGCGGTTGTTGACTGCCTCCCAGGCGGCGCGCAGGTTCAGCGCGATGGCCGGGTTGACGTTGCCCAGCAGCGCCTGGGCAATCACCCCGCGCGGCACTTGCAGCCGGTCAAAGCTGCCAACGCGTGCCGGTGACACCGCCGCGGTGGGATCGACCCGCAGCCAGCCCTGACCGGGTAGCCAGACCTCGGCCCAGGCGTGCGCGTCGCTCTGGCGCACCGTCCAGAAGCCGTCGATCGGGTTGATCTGGCCGCCCTGGTAACCGGTGACCACACGCGCCGGCACACCGGCAGCGCGCAGCAGGATCACAAAGCTCGATGCGATGTGTTCGCAAAAACCAGCTTTGCGGTCAAACCAGAATTCGTCCGCACTGTCGCGGCCATAAACGCCGGGCTCCAGCGTATAGCCGTAGCCGCCGTCGCGCAGGCGCTGCAGCGCCTGGTCGATCAGGGAGCGGCCCGGCGGCTGATCGGCCGGGGCGCTGGCGCGCAGTTGCTGCGCCAGTTGCGCGGTGCGTGGGTTATAGCCAACTGGCAGCCCCAGGTACGGGCGCAGTTGCGCGCCGCTCAGGTCGGTGCCGTGGCTGAACTGCGGGTAAGCGCGGGCGCGGTAGCGCAACAACTCGGTGACGTTGGCGTTTTGAAACCACTGCAATTCGCTGGTCATGCGCGCGCGGCGGCCCTGGGGCAGTTCGGGGGCGCCTGGCGTGGCGTCAAGCGTCAGCAGCCAGGGCTGCTGGTTGGGCTCCAGCGTAAGCTGATAGCCCAGGCCAGTGCCCTGCACCTGCAACGCCGCATCACCGGCGCGTAGCAGCGCCACACCGTCGGCTGGTTCCCAGCGCTGGCCGTTAAAGCTGCCTAGTACCGGGCCGCGAAAGTACAGTTCGCTTTGCGCCGGTGGCTTGCCGTCAAAGGCGACGCGCAGTGCCACGCTGTCGTCCAGCGCCAACCGGGCGATGTTGCCCACCGTCATCTGCGCCGACAAACCACTGCGCCCGGCCATGGCGTCGGCCGGCAGACCCCACAGCGGCGCCACGCGCGGGAACAGCACAAACAGCAGCACCATGATCGGCGCACCCAGCAGCGCCATGCCACCCGCCATCCGCGCCGATTGCCACAGCGGCGGCTGGCCGACCGGCAGGTGTGCGTTGACCAGCGCGGTCAGCAGCCCCCACAACGCCAGCAACATGGCCAGCGCCGTCAGCAGCGACTGCGAGTAAAAAAATTGCGTCAGCAGCAGAAAAAAGCCCAGAAAGAACACCACAAACGCGTCGCGCCGGGCCCGCAGCTCGAGCGTTTTCAGCGTCAGCAGCACCGCCAGCAGCGTCACCCCGGCGTCGCGCCCCCACAGGGTTTTGTAGCTCAGCAGCGTGGCGGCCAGCGCCAGCGCCAGCAGCAGCAATTTCCAGCGACGGCTGGGCAGTGCCAGCCCGCGCCAGGTCAGCACGCCACGCCAGACCATGACCACAGCACTGAGCGCACCGCACCACAGCGGCACGTGATTGAGCAGTGGCGCCAGCAGCCAGGCCATGACGCCCAGCAAAAACAAGGTGTCACGCGTCTCGCGCGGTAGCGTAGGCAGGTTTGGCAAGTGAGGCCAGGTAGCGCGCAGGTTCATCGTGTGTGGCGGTTTACGTGAAACCACAGGTTCTCATACCGGGCCACGACCCGGTATCCAGTGAATCTGGACTGCATGGATGGCGGATCAAGGTCCGCTTGTGACAGGTGTGTTTGATCAGTGTCGAGCAAATTTTTGCGCAGGCAGTAGCTGAATTGGGGTCGGATCCCAATTCGGGCCAGCGCATTTGTGCTTGCTCAGGCAGAGTCACCGAATTGGGCTCTGACCCCAATTCTGCGGCTTGTCCGATTAACCTGTATTTCATGCTTTGGGGTGTTTCTGTGGCAGTCAGGCTAGCGCCAGCGCGCGCAAGCAGCGCTCCAGTTGGGCCGGGCCGTGGTCGGGCGCGATCTCGGTGTTGCCAACGCGCAAGCCGTAGTGCAGGCCCAGCGCGTGCGCCTGCAACACCCAGGCGCACAGGCGCGCCAACTGCGCTTCGGGGTCAGACAGCGCGGTGGCCGGGCGCTCCAGCCACAGCGTGTGGTGGTATTGAGCGGCACTGTCGCGGCTGACCAGTTCGCCGGTTTTGGCGGCTTTTTTCCAGACGATGTTTTTCAGCGCGTCGCCGCGCCGGTACGGGCGCACACCGTCGGGCTCGCCGCTGTGCTGGCTGGCGTGCGCCGGGCCGGCTTGCGCGTCGGCCGCGCCCAGCGGCAGCGGTGGAGCGCCGTCTTCGGCGTGCGGATAGACCAGTACCTGCGCCGCTGGCCGCCACACCGTCCAGACCCGAAAAGTGCCCAGCGGAAACAGCGTGCGCGCGCTTAACGTGGGCAGCCGGTGCAGCCCGCGCCGCGCTGGCCGCCAGCGCAACTGCACGCTGGCGCTGGCCTGCCCGGCAACGTCGCTGCAAACCCATTGGTCTGAGCCGGCCACGGCCACCGAAATGGCCCAGCGCGGGCGTCTGCGCTGGTTTACCAGTTGTACATCAAATGTGGCGTTGGTGCCCGCAAATACTGCGTCAGGAGCTATCACATTCATAGTCAATCCACGCAGTGTGCCGTGCGCCACGTGGATCGCCACCAGGGCGCAACCGGCCAGCAAAAAAGTCAGCAGGTAGCCCAGGTTGAGCTGGTAGTTGATGCTGGCCACCAGCAGCACCAGTAGCGTTGCGGCCAGCAGCAGGCCAGCCCG
>JAQTSL010000377.1 GCA_028711355.1 Rhodoferax sp. | reverse complement strand
TGCAGCACACGCTGGTGCTGGAATACAACAACATCCAGCAGTTAGAGCAATGCTTTGCCGAGCAAGGCAACCAAATCGCCTGCCTGATGATGGAGCCGATCTGCGGCAACATGAACTTTGTGCGCGCCAGCGTGCCGTTTGTCAAACGCTGCCGCGAGCTGTGCACGCAATACGGCGCGCTGCTGGTGTTTGACGAGGTGATGACCGGCTTTCGGGTGGCACTGGGCGGCGCCCAAAGCGTCTATGCCAAAGCCATCCCCGGCTTTGAGCCCGACATGACGGTGATGGGCAAGGTGATTGGCGGCGGTATGCCGCTGGCCGCCTTTGGTGCCAAGCGCGCGGTGATGGAACATTTGGCGCCGCTCGGTACGGTGTATCAGGCCGGCACTTTAAGCGGCAACCCGGTGGCTACCGCCTGCGGTCTGGCCACGCTCCAAGAAATCAGCCAACCCGGTTTTTACGACGATCTGAGCCGCAAAACGCGCAAGCTGATCAGCGGCTTGTGTGACGCTGCGGCCGCTGAGGGCGTTCCGTTTTGCGGTGACTCTGAGGGCGGCATGATGGGCTTCTACCTGCTGCCCACCCTGCCCACCACCTACAGCCAGGTGATGAAGTCCGACAGCGCCCGGTTCAACCAACTGTTCCACGGCCTGCTCGACCGCGGTGTCTATATCGCGCCGGCGCTGTACGAGGCCGGTTTTGTCAGCGCAGCGCACACCGACGAAGACCTTGACAATACTGTCGCGGCGGCCCGCGAAGTGTTCAAGACGCTCTCAAGATAACAGCTACTCGCCCTTTATTGATAAGGGCTAGAGTCAACACTGTTCACTTAATGTGATTGCGGGCTTGACCCGCAATCCAGTGTCCCAAGCACGCATGGATGCCGGATCGAGTCCGGCATGACAAAGTGAACAGTAGTGAGGCTAGAGTGCTATTTTTATCTTAGGCGGCTCAATGCCTGAAATGCCGCACGCCGGTATAGACCATCACCACACCGCGCTCGTTGGCGGCGTCGATCACCTCTTGGTCACGGATTGAGCCGCCAGGCTGGATGACGCTGGTGGCGCCGGCATCAACCACCACGTCCAGCCCGTCGCGGAACGGGAAGAACGCGTCGCTGGCGACCGCCGTGCCACTGAGCGACAGGTTGGCCGCCTGCGCCTTGATACTGGCAATGCGCGCCGAATCCAAACGGCTCATTTGTCCCGCGCCGACACCCATCGTCATGCCATCTTTGCAAAACACGATGGCGTTGCTCTTGACAAACTTGGCGATGTTCCAGGCAAACATCAGGTCTTGCAGTTGCTCTGGGGTGGGTTGTTTAACTGTCACCACTTTCAGGTCGGCCAATGTCAGCACATGGTTGTCGGCGCTTTGCAGCAACAAGCCCGAGCCGACGCGTTTGGTCTCAATGGCATTGCGGCCGTTGTCCCAATCACTTGTGCCACCGGGCGGCAGCGCGATCTTGAGGATGCGCACGTTGACCTTGCTCTTGAACACCGCCAGCGCCTCGGGCGTGTAGTCCGGGGCCATCAGCACTTCAATAAATTGCTTCGACATTTGTAGCGCGGCGCGCTCATCGAGCGTGCAGTTGACGGCAATAATGCCCCCAAAAGCGCTGGTCGGGTCGGTCTGAAAAGCCTTGCTGTAAGCCTCCAACGCGTCGGCCCCCACGGCCGCGCCGCAGGGGTTGGCGTGCTTCAAGATGACGCAGGCCGCGCCGCCTTGGGTGGCATCAAAGCTCTTGACGCATTCCCAGGCGGCATCGGCGTCGCCAATGTTGTTGTAGCTGAGCTCTTTGCCTTGCAGTTGCACGGCGGTCACCAGCGAGCCGGGGGCCGGGTGCAGGTCGCGGTAGAAGGCGGCGCTTTGGTGGGGGTTTTCGCCGTAGCGCAGGTCTTGCAGTTTGACAAAGCAGCCGTTGGACTGATCCGGGAACAGCTTGCGCGATGGTGTGTTGTTGCCCTCTTCAAAGTTGAGCGACGACAAATAGTCGCTGATGGCCGCGTCGTACTGCGCCACCCGGTTGAACGCCGTCACGCTCAGGGCGAACTTGGTCGCCGGGGTGAGTTGGCCGCCAGCCTTCAACTCGGCCAGCACCTGCGGGTATTGCGACGCGTCGGTCAGCACGCCCACGTCTTTCCAGTTTTTGGCAGCGCTGCGCACCATGGCCGGGCCACCAATGTCGATGTTCTCGATGGCATCTTCGAGCGTGCAACCGGCTTTGGCCACGGTCGCCTCGAACGGATACAGGTTGATGACCGCCAGGTCGATGGTGTCGATGGCGTGGGCCTTGAGTGCGACCATGTGCTCAGGCAGGTCGCGCCGGGCCAGCAGGCCGCCGTGCACCTTGGGGTGCAGGGTTTTGACGCGGCCATCAAGCATCTCCGGGAAACCCGTCACCTGGGCGACTTCTTTAACTGGCAAGCCGGCCTCTGCCAGCAGCTTGGCGGTGCCGCCGGTGGAAATAAGGTGGATGCCCAGCGCGTGCAGCGCCTGGGCAAATTCAACGATACCGGTTTTGTCAGAGACAGAGATCAATGCGTTCATGGGGGTAGTTCAGGTTGAAGTTGACAGAAAAAGTTAGATTACAAAAAAAGGCTCTGGTGCTTGCTGCATAAGCTCCAGCAGCTATCAATCGATGAGCTTATGGACCTGCAATTTCTTGCGCAGCGTGTTGCGGTTCAGGCCCAGCCACTGCGCCGCTTTGGACTGGTTGTGGTCGGCGTGTTGCATCACCACCTCTAACAGCGGTTTTTCAACCACGTTGATCAGCATGTCGTACATACCGTCGGGCTCGCTGTTGCCCAGGTCACACAGATAGTCTTGCAGGTTGCTGCGCACACAGTCGGCAATGTGCATTGGTTTCATGGTGTTGTCTCCACCCCTAATTGGGGCTTGTTGTGGTGCGCCCATGGCTCAGGTAGCCGGTCCATGCGCTGGTGCAATATGTCAAAGTATTCTGCCACCGCGTCCCATTGCGCTTGAGCGTCGTCGATTAAATTCATGCGTGCCCTGAAGGCCGCACCGCCCGGCAGCGCACGCACATACCAGCCAATGTGTTTGCGCGCTGTGCGCACGCCGGCCCACTGACCGTACAGCGCATGGTGGTCTTGCAGGTGCGCCAGCAGCAGTT
>JAQTSL010000077.1 GCA_028711355.1 Rhodoferax sp. | reverse complement strand
GAATGCGTCACCAAAATGACGCGGGTCGGATTCTAACGATTAATGGTCTGGTGATTAGCCTGAACAATGTACTCTGTACAAGCCGCAGAATGGGGGTCAGAGCCCAACCGGTGCTGCGCTGTTGGCTGGCTTGAAGACTTGAGCCCGAATTGGGATCTGATCCCCATTCAGTTACCGAACTAAAAATCTGTCTCGCAAGCTCAATCGGTTGGGGTCAGAGCACAGCGCTGACGCGAGTGGTCTGACCTCCAGGTTTTAGAGGTTATCCGTAAAGCTGCGCAGCTTGTCCGAGCGGCTGGGGTGCTTGAGCTTGCGCAGCGCCTTGGCTTCGATCTGGCGAATGCGCTCACGCGTCACGTCAAACTGCTTGCCCACCTCTTCGAGCGTGTGGTCGTTGGTCATCTCGATGCCAAAGCGCATGCGCAGCACCTTGGCTTCGCGCGGCGTAAGGCTGTCCAGAATGTCTTTCACCACGTCACGCAAGCCGGCCTGCATCGCCGCTTCGATCGGGGCGGTGTTGGCACCGTCTTCGATAAAGTCGCCCAGGTGGCTGTCGTCGTCGTCGCCAATCGGGGTTTCCATCGAAATCGGTTCCTTGGCGATCTTCATGATCTTGCGGATTTTGTCCTCAGGGATTTCCATGCGCTCGGCCAACACCGAGGCGTCGGGCTCGTAGCCAAACTCTTGCAAGTGCTGGCGGCTGATGCGGTTCATCTTGTTGATGGTTTCGATCATGTGCACCGGGATGCGGATGGTGCGCGCCTGGTCGGCAATGCTGCGCGTGATGGCCTGGCGAATCCACCAGGTGGCGTAGGTACTGAATTTGTAACCACGGCGGTATTCAAATTTATCAACCGCCTTCATCAGGCCGATGTTGCCCTCTTGAATCAGATCGAGGAACTGCAGGCCACGGTTGGTGTATTTCTTGGCGATCGAGATGACCAGCCGCAGGTTGGCCTCAATCATTTCCTTCTTGGCCGCGCGCGAGGCGTATTCGCCTTCGTTCATGCGCTTGTTGATGTCTTTGAGCTGGTCCAGCGGCACCACCACCTTGGCTTGCAGGTCGATCAGCCTTTGCTGTAGCTCTTGCACCGGCGGAATATGGCGGCCCATGGTGGCGCTCCACGGTTTGCCGGCAGCGGCCTGTTTTTCGATCCACTTGCGGTCCAGCAGGTGGCTGGCTACCTTGTTGTGGTGCTTGTCGCGGCCACTGAACTCTGCGATGAACTGGGCCTGCGGGTAACCACATTTATCGACAATGATGCGGCGCAGTTCGCGCTCTTTTTTGCGCACGTCATCGACTTGGCTACGCACCATGTCACACAGTTTTTCGATCGATTTGGCGGTGAAGCGGATCGACATCAGCTCGTCCGACAGCGATCGTTGCACCTTGACGTAATGCGGCGTGCCGTAGCCCTCTTTGTCGTAGAGGTGGTGGATTTTTTCAAACAGGCCACGCATGCGGTCAAAGCGGATCATTGCCTCGCGCTTGAGCTCTTCGAGCTTTTTGGTCAGTGCCTTGGAGCCGCCGTTGCCGTCGTCGTCGTCTTCGGCGTCAAATTCGTCAAAGTCTTCTTCGGCCACATAGTCGTCGGCCTCATTGGGGTTGGTAAAGCCGTCAACGATGGTGGTAATGACCACCTTGTCGCTGCGAATGTCTTCGCCCAACTGCAAAATTTCGGCAATGGTGGCGGGCGACGCAGAGATCGCCTCCATCATCGCCATCAGACCGCCTTCGATGCGCTTGGCGATTTCGATTTCGCCTTCACGGGTAAGCAGCTCAACGGTGCCCATCTCGCGCATGTACATACGCACCGGGTCGGTGGTGCGGCCAAATTCGCTATCGACAGTGGAAAGCGCGGCTTCGGCTTCTTCTTCGGCTTCTTCTTCGGTGGCAGAGGTGGGGCCGTTCTGGTTGAGCAGCAGCGTTTCGGCGTCAGGGGTGTGTTCATAGACCGCTACCCCCATGTCGTTGAGCATGGAGATCACCACTTCCATGGTCTCGGCATCGACCAGCTTGTCGGGCAGGTGGTCAGAAATCTCACCGTGTGTCAGGTAGCCGCGCGTCTTGCCAAGTTTGATCAGCGCTTTGAGGCGCAGGCGCCGTTTGACCAGGTCTTCTTCGGACAAAACGGTTTCGTCCAAACCAAACTCTTTCATCAAGGCCCGTTCCTTGGCCTTGCTGATCTTCATGCGCAGTGGCTTGACCTTTTCAACAACTTCGGTCGATTCCTCGACCACGGGTTCACCTTCCAGGTCGCTTTCAATATCCGACAGGTCCAGTTCATCTGCCAAGGTGGCCGGTTTGCCTGCTTTGGCTTTGCTCCCGGGCTTGTTGGCGGGTTCAGCTTTGGCTGGTTTGACGGTCTTGGACGGTTTGGCCGACGCAGCCGACGTGGCACTGGCCGTGGTCTTGGCTGGTTTGGCTGGTTTGACTTCGGATTCTGCTTTTGTTTTGGCTTGGGATGTGGTCACGGCGAGGTCTTTGGTATTTGCTGGTTTTTCGTCCGCATGGCGGGGCGTTACTGCAACGGTTTTCTTGGGCTTGGCAGCGGGCATGTTGAAACCTCAAAAATGAATGATCACAAAGACGCGTCGCGGTGCGGTGCGGTGGCGGACGTCTGGGGCAGGCGTATTGCGGATATTTGCCAGGCAAGCGGTGGTGGGCGAACATTTGGTGTGCAGTCCTTGCGGCAAGGGGCCCAACGCATGGAACGCGTCTTGGTGGCCGGGCCGGAGGTGTTGCTGTCGCAGCTTGCTTTGAGCGAAGCGGCGGATTGTACCTATTTTTTTTCGTTCAGGACCACGGCCGCGGCATGGCGCGCCAAAGCCAGTTCTGATCGTCAAAGCAGTTTGGTGCGCAATCGCACAGAGCAAGGCCTGCTGACTCAATAGCATCCCGCCCTGAGCCAACACCTGACTCGCTTGCGAAATCATTCGCGCAACTTCAAAGGAAAACTAGCATGAACAAGAATCAAATGAATGGCACCGTGAAAGACTTCGCCGGCAAAGTCCAGCAGGAAGCCGGAAAACTCGTTGGCAACAAAGAGCAGCAAGCCAAGGGTATCCACAAACAAGTCACTGGTAAAGCAGAAAAGCGGCTTGGTGACGCCAAGGAAGTCGTCGAGCACGCCAAAGACGCTGTCAAGGATGCTGGCAAGCGTTTCTAAAAACATGGAGCTGTCGGCAACGGCAGCTTCAAGTCAAAGCCAGAGCCCTGGATATTCCGAGTTGCTGGACCAAAGCCAGCAGTTGGGTCGTCAGGTCGTCTTGCGCCAGCAGCCGGGTACGAGCCTGCGCCATGCAAGATCGCCAGACCTCAAGTGTCTGAGGCGCCAGCAGGGCGGGCAGCGGCGTTGCTGGTGCGATGCCGTTCCAGCAAATATGCGCGCGGTGCAGCGACGTCGGCGCTTGCAACCAGTCCAAAAAAGCCTCCAGTTTGGCGTGGTGGGCGTTGTCGTGTTGCGGGTAAATTTGCCAGATAAAGGGTTTGCCCGCCCACAAGGCGCGCACCAGTGAGTCTTCGCCGCGTACAAAATTCAGGTCGCAAGACCACAGCAGGTGGTCAAAAGCTGGTTGCGTGAGAGCGGGAAGATATGAAATCAAGAGCTGCTTGCGCTCATTCCATAAGGGCTGGCGCCTGTTTTGTTCATCAATGCAGTGCCGTACTGCGGTGGCCGCACGGCCTGTGGTTACCAGCAGGCGGGTGGGCCGTGCGTCTTGCGCACACTGCTGTAATAGCGCTGACAAGCCGGCCGGTTCGTAGCAAAACAGCGACACCAGACGCTCGCCGCGCCAGTCGATACCGAGCTGTGCCAACCACCCGCTGCGGTCAAACGCGGTCTGGCGCGCCAGTAGGTCGGGCTCGCGCAGCAGGCCGCCGGTGCCGGCCGTAAAACCAGGGTAAAAAAAGTGTTTGGTCAGGCCGCGCCCCGGGCCACTCATCACCGGCGAGGGCAGGCCGTGGCAGCGCTGGGCAAACGGCTCGGCGCTCAGATACTCCAGGTTGATCCACACGCATTTTTGGCAAAACCCCAAGTCCAGGCCGCTCGCGCTGATGCTGTCTGCATAAGCAGCAATGAAGGTAGCATCAATTTCGCAGCCAAACGCTTCCACCAACACGTCACCGGGTGTCGTGTTGAACCTGTCAAATGGCGTGCGCCAGGGCAGCACTTGCACGCCTGCTTGGCCTGTTGCGTCGCTGACTCCGCTGACGCCGGTCGCCCCGGTCGGGGCGATCCAGGCCAGCGCGCTGGCATCGTCCAGCCACAACCGCACCTGCTGGCCACGCTGCACCAGGTTGACCGCCAGCCGCCAGCACACGCCAATGTCGCCGAAGTTGTCGATCACACGGCAAAAAATATCCCAGCGAAGCGGGGGGGAAGGGGGCGCGCACTGCATGGCCGGATTGTCCACAATACGGGCCTATGACTGACACCCCGCTCCCGCCAACTCAAGCCGCCAACCCTACAGCGCCCAAAGAAGCGGCGCACAATGAACAAGTGCTGCGCGATGTCACCGCGCTACCGGCCCTGCCTGGCGTCTATCGCTACTTTGACGCGCAGGGCCAGGTGCTGTACGTCGGCAAAGCGATCAACCTGAAACGACGGGTGTCGAGCTACTTCAGCAAGAACCACGGCGGCACGCGCATTGGCCACATGGTCAGCAAAATCGCCCGGCTGGAAACCACCGTGGTGCGCTCTGAGGCCGAGGCGCTGCTGCTGGAAAACAACCTGATCAAGACGCTTAGCCCCAAGTACAACATCCTGTTTCGCGACGACAAAAGCTACCCTTACTTGAAAATAGGGGCTCCTGCAAGGTCGTCAATTGATACAAAAATAGTAGCTTCTGACGCAATGGCAACAAGCGTTGGAGACCAAAATGAGCTAAAAAAATTGTCGCTCAAGGTGACCGCTGAAGCCTTTCCCCAGGTGTCCTACTACCGTGGCGCCGTGGATAAAAAACACCACTACTTTGGCCCTTATCCGAGCGCCTGGGCGGTCAAAGAAGCGATTTTGCTGATGCAAAAGGTGTTCCGGCTGCGCACCTGCGAAGAGTCGGTGTTTGCCAACCGCACCCGGCCGTGCCTGCTGTACCAGATCAAACGCTGTAGCGGCCCTTGTGTCGGTCATATCAGCGCAGCGGACTACGCGCAGAGCGTGGCCGATGCCGAGCGCTTTTTGAATGGCGATACGCATGAAATCATGCGCGAGCTTCAGGCCCGCATGATGGCGCACGCCGATAAGCTGGAGTTTGAGCAAGCCGCTGAACTGCGCAACCAGTTAGCAGCGCTGTCAAACGTGTTGCATCAGCAGTCGGTGGACAACGTGGCCGACCGCGACGTGGACATTCTGGCGGTGAAAGTGCAGGGCGGGCGCGCCTGTGTCAACCTGGCAATGGTGCGCGGTGGCCGCCATCTGGGGGACCGGCCGTATTTTCCGGTGCAGGTGCAGGACGGCGCTGACGTGGCGTTGGACGACGACGCTGGGGCCGATGACGGACCGCCATGCTCGGTCGAGTCGCAGGTGCTGGACGCCTTTATTGCCCAGCATTACCTGCAAGTGCCGGTGCCACCGTCGCTGGTGGTGAGCAGCCCGGTCGATCAAGCGTTGCTGCAAGCGTTGACGGTGCAAACCGGTGTCAAGGTCACGGCGGTGCACAACCCGCGCGAGCAGCGCCGCGTCTGGCTGGAAATGGCGCAGACCAATGCCAATTTGCAATTGGCGCGCCTGTTGTCCGAAGAAGGTTCGCAGCAGGCGCGCACGCGCGCGCTGGCGCAGGCGCTGGACCTGCTACCAGACGTGCTCGATGAGCTGCGCATCGAGTGCTTTGACATCTCGCACACGGCGGGCGAATCAACCCAGGCGTCGTGCGTGGTGTTTCATCACCACAAAATGCAAAACGCCGAGTACCGGCGTTACAAGATCGCTGACATCACGCCGGGTGACGATTACGCCGCCATGCGCCAGGTGCTGTTGCGCCGCTACGGCAAACTAGCCGAGGTGTTACAAGAGGCCAAGCGCGCCGGTGAAACGCCATCGGGCACCGGCCGTATGCCCGATCTGGTACTGGTCGATGGTGGCAAGGGCCAGGTGTCAATGGCGCGCGCGGTGTTTACCCAGCTTGGGCTGGATTTATCGCTGATCGTCGGTGTCGAAAAAGGCGAGGGCCGACGCATCGGGCTGGAAGAACTGGTGTTTGCCGATGGGCGCGACAAGGTCTATCTGGGCATCGATTCGGCCGCGCTGATGCTGGTGGCGCAGATTCGCGACGAGGCGCACCGTTTTGCCATTACCGGCATGCGCGCAGCCCGCGCCAAAGTGCGCATGGACGGCGGCCAGCTCGAACAAATTCCCGGCATTGGCCCGAAACGCCGCGCCCGGCTGCTACAGCGGTTTGGCGGGGTGCGTGGTGTTGCGCTGGCGTCGGAACACGATATTGCGTCGGTCGAAGGCATCTCTGTGGAACTGGCCGGACAAATCTACCGCGCACTGCATTGAGAGTCCCGGCGCTCATCCAACAGGCGTGGGCAGCTATCAACGATGTGGCAAATAACCGGGGTCAGACCGGTTTTGAAGGTGTTCCGGTTTGACCCAAGGTATGCCAGGCCCGGCGTAGTTGCGTGTCGGAGCTGAACCCTGCCAGCGCGGCGGCCTGGGTCACGTTGTTGCCCGACTGCAGCGCGGTTTGTGCGACAGCCAGACGGATACGGCGCAGGTACTGTAGCGGCGCAATGCCCGCGTGCAACATGAACAGCCGCGTCAAATTCCGCGGTGAGGTGCAAGCCACCGCTGCCATCCGGGTCAAATGCCATTCGCATGCGGGCTGGCAGCTCACGGCATCCTGCACTCGGTGCAAAGCCGGGTGCAGGTGGTTGCGGTAGGACAGAAACGGCGACAGCTCGGGGTCCTGCGGGCCGCGGCGCAGCGCCACCACCATGGTTTGGGCCACTTGCGCGGCCACGACTTCACCACAGGTCTGGGCGATGCGGTGCAGCATCAGGTCGATGCCGGTAGTGACACCGGCGCTGCTGTACACCGGCGAGTCCACCACAAACACGCGGTTCTCTACCACCTGGCAAGCGGGCTCGGCTGCCTGCAACTCTGCCAGATGCTGATGGTGCGTCGTCACGTGCCGTCCGGTCAGCAAACCCGCGTGCGCGGCCAGCACCGCGCCAGCGCACACCGTCACCAGCTCCAGTTGCTGCGCGTGCAGCCGCAGGCCACGCAACCAGTGCAGCAGGTTTTGAGTGGCCTGATGGTTGATGTCGATCGCCGCACCGGGTTGGCCGACCACTATGACCCAGGTCGGAGTGGCCGCGTCGGCGATCAAAGGCGTGGGCAGGGGTTGCAGGCCGCTGACCGCGCAGCCGACCGAGGTGACGGCGACCGGCTGCGTGCCCACAAACTGCATGATAAAACGCGGCGCCTGGCCCCGGGCCTGCAGGCATTGGTTGGCCAGCCGCAGGGCTTCGGCGGGCCCGGCCCAGTCGAGCAGCAGGCTGTCTGGCTGTAGCACAAACAAAACCAGAATCGGCACCTGAGAATTGGCTTGCATCAAATTTCTGCGGTGCGCGCCAACAGGGTATAAGGTTCTGCCCAACCCGGCAACTGGCGGATGCGCGTCAGCCATGCGGCCACCGTGCCCGGCACGGCCACCTGGGCTTGGTCGGCCCAGAACAAATAGGCACACAGGCTGAAGTCGGCCACGCTGACCTGGTCGTCCAGTATGAATTGGCGACCATCGCTCAGCTCCTGTTCTAGGCGTTCGATGTCTGCATCAAAGCGCCGCTCAAACCAGACCAGTGAACCCTGCGGGTAGGCTTCGGGCTCAAAACAACGGGCAAAGCGCAAATGCGCCAGACTCAAACCCAGGCGATTGGCTTCCCAGAACAACCACTCCCGTGCCCGCGCCAGACGGGCGCTGGATTCACCGCCGAACCGCCCGGTTTGCTCAGCCAGCAAGAGAAGAATGGCGTTCGACTGCACATAGGCTTGCCCCCGGTGCAGCAGTACCGGAACCTCGCCAAACTTGGACAAACTGCGAAACGGTTCAGGTCGCGCCTGGCGCGGCAAACCAATGTCAATGAACTGGTAGTGGTGGGGAATTTGCGCCACTTCCAGCATCAGTTTGACCTTGTACGAGTGGCCTGACTCGGGGTGTCCAAATAGCGTGTAGTCCATTGTTTGCCTTTGTTGATGCTGTAGGGCCTAATGGTGCACCGCGCGCGCGAGGGCTTGCTCCACGCTGCAAACCGTAGCAAAGCGGTCTTTGAGAACCGTGGCGGTGCGCGTTTTGATGTCGGCGGCGCTCAAAGTCCGGCCGTCGGGTTGCTGCATGTCCCAGGTCAGCGTGGCGTCCAGGCAGTAGTCCACCGTCCAGCCCAGATCCGAGGCATGGCGCGCGGTTGTTTCGCAGCATTGCTCGGTGCGGATGCCGCTGATGATCAGTTTTTCGATGCCGTGCTGTGTCAGCCACACGTCCAGTCCGGTGCCGATCAGCGCGCTGTGGCGGCTCTTTTGAAAGGTAGCCGCAGCGTCAAATGAATGCAATTCAGCCAGCGGCTGCACAAAGCCCGACTCGAGCGAAAACGGGTTGCTGGCCGCTTTCGGGCCGTCCACGTGAAAGACTTGCACGATGGGTACCCCAGCAGCCACGCAGCCGTCAATCAGGGCGTTCTGTGCGGCTAGAAAGGCGGGCAGGTCGGTGGCAGTGAAGTACGGACGTTGGCGGAAGGACTCTTGCGCATCAATCAGAACGAGACATGTTTTCATAAAATATTCCTGGAGTTGAAAGCGAGCATTGTTCCCGTTTTATCCGCGTCATGCCATTACGTGCAAGACAAGTATCGATCAAATCAGGACAATACGATACGTCAATTTGTGGCGGCTTTGGAGTCGCGGGGATCAACTGCCGGATACAAGGCGAGGCCTCACTGAAGTTGACTGCCAACTGTTCTTCAGGAGTCGACCGATGCACCAACAAGTCGCTCGATAGCCTGACCTTCGATGCTTCAGTCAAGCACCTCAAAACATTCTGATGCAGGCTCTCGATACCGATGGCTACATGCCACAATTCGCCCATGTTCTGGACTATTCCCACCCTCATGACCTGGGCGCGCATTGTGGCGATCCCGCTGATCGTGGGTGTGTTCTATTTGCCGCTGGAGCCCGTTACCCGCAACCTGATCGCCACCGTCATGTTTGTGGTGTTTGCTGCGACCGACTGGCTCGATGGCTACCTGGCACGCAAGCTCAACCAGGTGTCGGCCTTTGGCGCTTTTCTGGACCCGGTGGCCGACAAATTTCTGGTTTGCGCCAGCGTCCTGGTGCTGGTGCATCTGGGGCGCGCCGATGTGTTTGTGGCGCTGATCATCATTGGGCGCGAGATCGCCATCTCTGCCTTGCGCGAATGGATGGCGCAGATTGGTGCGGCCAAAAGTGTGGCGGTGCACATGATCGGCAAACTCAAGACCACGGCGCAAATGACGGCCATTCCGTTTTTGCTGTTTGACGGCGTCTTGTTTGGCTTGATCGACACCCGTGTCTGGGGCCTTTGGCTGATCTGGCTGGCCGCCATCATGACGGTCTGGTCGATGGTTTATTACCTGCAAAAAGCCTTGCCAGAAATCAGGTCGCGCGTGAAATGACGGCGACTATTGAGCGGCCCCTGATCCGGGCCATGCCCGCCGTGTTTGTGCTGATCTGGGCAACAGGATTCATTGTGGCGCGCTACGGCATGCCGCACGCACCACCGCTTAAATTTCTGGTGCTGCGTTATACCTTTTCAATTGGCTGTTTTCTGGCCTGGATCACGCTCTCAAAAGTGAAGTGGCCAACGCAGGCACGTCAATGGCTGCACCTGGCTGTGACCGGTCTGCTGATGCACGCGGGCTACTTGGGTGGGGTGTGGGCTGCGGTCAAGCTAGGCATGGGATCGGGCTTGTCGTCGTTGATCGTCGGGTTGCAACCGGTACTGACCGCGCTGTGGCTGGCCGCTACCGGCACCCGCATCGTGCCGCGCCAATGGGCCGGGCTGGTGCTGGGGTTCATCGGCCTGGTGCTGGTGGTGTCGCGCAAATTTGGTTCGGGCGGCGAGGCCAATGCGCTCAACCTGGCGCTGATTTTTGGCGCGCTACTGAGCATCACCGCAGGCACGCTTTATCAAAAACGCTTTGTCACCGCCTGCGATGTGCGCAGCGCCAATACGGTGCAACTGATCGCCGCGTTACTGGTGACGCTGCCACTGGCTGCGCTGGAGCTGGAAGCCATTGACTGGCACCTCGAGCTGATCGGTGCGCTGGCGTGGTCGGTACTTGGGCTCACGCTGGGTGGTAGTTCGCTGCTGTACCTGCTAATCCAAAAAGGCGCGGCTGCGTCGGTCACCAGCCTGATGTACCTGGTGCCGCCGGTCACCGCGCTGCTGGCCTGGCTGCTGTTTGCCGAACCGATCACCGCCGTCACCCTGGGCGGCACGCTGTTGACCGCGGTCGGCGTGGCGCTGGTGGTGCGGCAGCCGATTCGAACGTGATTTTTTAAAGGAACGCTATGAGCAAACAACGTATCGCTGTGATCGCCGGTGACGGCATTGGCAAAGAAGTCATGCCCGAGGGCCTGCGCGTGGTGCAGGCAGCGGCGGACCAATTTGGTATTGACCTGCAGTTTGACTACTTTGATTTTTCCAGTTGGGACTATTTCGAAAAACACGGCCAGATGCTGCCCGACAACTGGAAAGACCTGATTGGCGGTCACGACGCAATCTACTTTGGTGCGGTCGGCTGGCCCGAAAAAATTCCCGACCATGTATCGCTGTGGGGATCGCTATTGCAGTTTCGTCGCGAGTTTGACCAGTACATCAACCTGCGTCCGGCGCGGCTGATGCCCGGCGTCACCTGCCCGGTGGTGCGCCGCGACGGCAGCGCGCGCCAGGCCGGTGAAATCGACATGATGATCGTGCGCGAGAACACCGAGGGCGAATATTCCAGCATCGGCGGACGGATGTACGCTGGAACGGAGCGCGAGATCGTGGTGCAAGAAACCGTGATGTCGCGCGTGGGGGTCGATCGGGCGCTGAAATTTGCCTTTGAACTGGCGCAGTCGCGCCCGAAAAAGCACCTGACCAGCGCCACCAAAAGCAACGGCATCGCCATCACCATGCCGTTTTGGGACGAGCGCGTGGCCGAACTGGCCCGGCACTACCCGGATGTCAAAGTGGACAAGTTTCACATCGACATCCTGACCGCGCATTTTGTCCAGCGACCCGATTTCTTTGACGTGGTGGTCGGCAGCAACCTGTTTGGCGATATCCTGAGCGACTTGGGGCCCGCGTGCACCGGCACCATTGGCATTGCGCCCAGCGCCAACCTCAACCCCGAGCGCAAATTCCCTTCGCTGTTTGAACCGGTGCACGGCTCGGCACCCGACATTGCCGGGCAGCAAAAAGCCAACCCGATCGGTCAGATCTGGAGCGGCGCGCTGATGCTGGACTTTTTGGGGCACCGCGCTGCGCACGACGCCGTGATGCGCGCTATCGAGCGCTGCCTGGCCCCCAGCAGCGGCGCACCGCGCACGGCCGACCTGGGCGGCACCGCAAGCACACGGGATGTCGGCCAAGCAATCGTCAAAGCGCTACATTAGCAGTAGCTGCTAGCGCTTACCGCGTAAGCGCTAGAGGCCGATTTCTCTTAAAGTTATGGGGCGCTTATTTCAGGTCTTCGGCCAGCACCGAGACGATCCGGTGGGCATCGGCCGCAGCGGCTTGGCTGCCGTCGCTGTTTTGCACCGAAACCACCGTTACATTGCCGTTGCTGACCACTGAGACCCGAAACTTCTGTGGTGCAGCGTCTGGCTTGGAGGCGCTAAACAGCTTGCCAAGGAACCCGGGTTCGGCCTTGTCAGCGACCGGCGGCACATAGCGCACAAAGTAGATACCTTTGCTGCGGTCACGGTCTTCCACAGTGAAACTGGTGCGGTCCAAGGAAAGGCCAACACGGCGCCAGGCGCGATCAAACCCATCGCTGAGCTGCACCACGGGTTGCCCGTTGAGCGTGGCAACTTCAGAGACATTTTTGCTGATGCCCGACGCCACCAGCGTTTTGGCTTGCTCTTGCGTCACACCCAGCTTGACCATCAGACGGCGCAGAAACTCAGCTTCCAGTTCAGGGTCTGCCGCGCGGGGTTGCCACACGGTCTGATCCTTTTGCTGGGAGTTATAGACCTCAACCATACCGCGATGGCTGACAAAAATATCGGTACCGCCAGCTTCGTTGCGCTCTAGCCGGGTGCGGAACTTGTCGCGCTCGCCGGTGGAGTAGAGCGAATCAAACACTTTGCCCAGCGTGTTGCGGATGAAATCCTGGGGTAGCTTGGCGCGGTTTTCGGCCCAGTCGGTTTCCATGATGCCCAGATTGGCCTGATCCAACGCCAGCAGGAAACCGCTCTCCTGCCAGAACTCGCGAATCGGATTCCACAACTCGTCGGCCGACCGGTTCACCACCAGCCAGCGCTGCGTGCCGGCGCGCTCTATGCGCACGTCGCCGAGAGTGGATGCCGCGGTGGGCACGCCAGGAGCGGCCTGTCCGATCTGGAAACTGCTGGCGGTGACGGGGCCGCCCGGCACCACGTAGCGTGAATCGCGCGACAGCTGCGTCAGGTCGGGAGGCACCTCCAGCGAAGGCCCCTTGCCGGCGGT
>JAQTSL010000376.1 GCA_028711355.1 Rhodoferax sp. | reverse complement strand
GCGGACAATTATAGAAATATAGAGGGTTTTCCATGCGTTCAAACGTGACTCGGTTTTTTGTGTTTTCGGTCTTGCTGTTTCCCGTACTGGCTTGCGCTGCCACAACCATCAACTTGACTGTGGGCTGGAACCTGGTCGGCAACGGAGATGCGACGGCGATAGACGTTCCTTCTCGCCTAAACAGCACAGCCATCACTACCGTGTGGAAATGGAACAGGGCAGATAGCAAATGGGCTTTCTATACCCCGACGATGACCTCGGCGCAATTGGCAACCTATGCACAGACCAAGGGCTACGATGTACTGGCAAGCATTGAGCCTAAAGAGGGGTTTTGGGTCAACGCAGTTGCCGCTGCCGCCCTATCAGACCCGCTTGGAACTCCACCAGATGTTGGGGCATCTGTCTCACTGGCCGCATCTGATTTTATTTCTGGCTGGAACCTCATGGGCAGTTCTGACAAAAAGACGCCCTCTCAACTCAACGCGGGATTGGCAAGCAGTCTTAGTGCAGCCAGCAAAGCCATCAGCACCGTATGGGCGTGGGATGCATTGAGCTCAAACTGGCGGTTTTATGCACCCTCACTGGAGGTACAAGGCGGCACGGCGCTCGCCAGCTACATCACCAGCAAGAACTATTTACCTTTTACCAGCGTGTTGGCAAGTACCGACGGCTTTTGGGTAAACGTTGGCGTGGTCTCAGCCCTTCCGACAGCGAAAATCGTCAAAATCGGCCATGCCGCCCCGATGTCAGGTGCACAAGCCCTGTACGGCAGGGACAACGCCAACGGCGCACAAATGGCGATCGAAGATCTCAACGCTCAAAATCTGATGATCGGTGGCGAGAGAATTCAGTTCGAGTTGATGGCAGAAGACGATGCAGCAAATCCACAACTGGGGGCCGTTGTTGCGCAAAAATTGTGCGATGCCAAAGCGGCTGGTGTCGTGGGTCACCTGAACTCAGGCACCACCATTCCTGCTTCGAAAATATACAACGACTGTGGCATTCCCCACATCACGCCATCGGCGACCAACCCCAACCTGACCAAGCCCGGCTACAACACGACCTACCGCATTATTGCCAACGACAATTCTTTGGGAGCTGGCTTGGCTGTCTACGCGGCTGACACGCTAAGGCTCCAGACGGTCGCCATCATTGATGACCGTACTGCGTATGGCCAAGGCGTCGCAGCAACGTTCAAAGCCGCCGCTTTGGCCAAAGGCATGCAGGTTGTAGACCAGCAGTTCACCACCGATACCGCGACCGATTTCACATCCATCCTGACGGCCATCAAAACCAAGAACCCTGATGGCATCTTCTTCGGAGGCATGGATGCCCAGGCAGGCGTCATGCTGCGCCAAATGGATCAGCTTGGTATGTCCAATGTGAAGTACTTTGGTGGTGACGGTATCTGCACCAATGGACTGAGCACGATTGCATCAGGAGCCAAAAGTCTGGAGGGCGTTGTGTGCGCTGAAGGTGGCGCAACAATCGCCAAAATGCCAGGCGGCAGCGCGTGGAAGGCTAGGTACGACTCCAAGTATCCAGGCCAGTTTTATGTTTACAGTCCGTACACCTACGATGCAACCTTCGTTTTGGTGGATGCAATGAAGCGCGCCAATTCGACCGACCCTGCTGTTTATGTACCCAAGTTGGTGGAAACGAATTTCAATGGCGTTACGGCCACCATTGGTTTTGAGAGCAATGGCGAACTGAAAAATCCGACCATGACTTTGTACACCTACAGAGCAGGCAACAAAGTGGAAGCCACCGGCGATGCATCGCTATCGTTTCCAGTGTTGTCGGCGTGGGGCTCACTTGTTGCCAACGGGATGAGCAAAAACTTGACTATTTCCGGCACCTGCAGTGGCGTTATCACCCTGACCCAAGCGCCACCCATAACAGGCGTGACTTTTGAGAGCATTACAGGCCGCTTGTCAGCGCTACGCACAATGAATGGGGCGCTGACCAATTGCACACCTGCAACGCTCGCAGCGACGAGCATCCAGTATTTCGACACGAATTACACCCCCTTGGGTGCATCCAGCGCGGGGTACTACCACGTGTTTTCAGTAACACAACCTATCCCTCCAACAGCAAAAGTGGGGGATACCGGCAGCCTTGGCACCGTGGCACTGTTCACAGACAGCACCAAGAGCGTGCAAACTGGTTATTCGGTAGACGGTTTTACTATCGAACCAGATACAGCGACGACTGCCATTGTGAATTTGACTACCCGGACTTACGACATGTCTAACGCTTTGACCCTCACCGAGCAAGATCGTTACAGAATCACAGCGGCAGGAGCAATGACCTTGGTGTCAATGGACACGCAGGCGACCAATGGATCTGCTGTTCACTTGATCTTCAACTGACCCGTGCAATTGAGGTAATCGCTAGCAGCCTCCGCAAATACAAAGTAAGCGGGTGGGCAAGTCATCTTGCTGCACGTTGAGATTTCCAACACCAAGCAATAGCACCAAGCAATAGGGTCAAGTCTTGCATTGCAACAAATGACTGAACACTGGTGCAGCGGCACGGCTAAGGGTTTTATAAGCAAAGTAACCATCCCCCGGGCAAAGCCGGGGGCTTTCAAATTGTGAGCCGCTCAAAGCGGCAAAACGGGGTCGCTAACGCGGCCCCAACCTTTTGTGCCACCTATGGGTGACGTTCACCTCCACAGCCCGAGCTGTTCCAGCTTTTCATCTTCCAGCTTTTCATCTTCCTGCTCTTGATGCCGAATGTAGTTTCGGATCATCTCCTCGTCTCGCCCCACGGTCGAGACAAAGTAAGCTCGCGCCCAGAAACTTTGACCTGCAAAGTTTCTCTTTGTCTCTGAATACACCCGGGCCAAGTGAATCGCACTTTTGCCTTTGATGTACCCCACCACCTGCGACACCGGATGCTTGGGCGGCATCGCGATCATCATGTGAACATGATCCATCATCAGATGCCCTTGCTCTATCCGACAGCCTTTTTGCTGCGCCAGACTTCGAAACACCTCTCCCAGATATTTGCGTAGTTCCCACGGAAATTCAACCGCATGAAGGCAAATATGACATGGGTTTGAAGCATCCGTTCGCCTTTGACCTGTGCAATTTGAGCCGATGCAGCCGCTCAATGTCGAGCCCGTTGGTGAAAAGTCTGCTGTTCGAC
>JAQTSL010000076.1 GCA_028711355.1 Rhodoferax sp. | reverse complement strand
GGTGACATCGTTCACCTCAACATCCACCACATTGCGCGGATCATCAGTGCACCCGGGCCGTCCCCGCGCCCGTTGGTTAAAGCGCTGCCAGACGGCCTGCCGATTCACCTGAAACGTCCACGGGCTTACCGGTTGACCGGTCAACTTGGACCACAACGCACGCAGCAGCCACAGCATCAGGACCAAAAAAGCAACTACCAGCACACTGGCCGCAAACACCAGACCAGCCAGCAGCAAGCCCACGCGCACCACCAGGCCCAGCAATTTCAACAACACATCGATCACATCTATTCTCCGTTTGACGCTCTCAAATTAACGTGAAACAACAGCCAACTGCCGGTTCGCGGCCAAGGCGCCGCTGCTACCGGGTCGGATTTACCGCACAACTCTACACCGGCAGCGTTTGCCCGCGCACCCGGCGCTGCACGGCATAGGGCGGCAAACCTCGCAACATCAGCCGGCCATAAGACTGGCTCAGCAGGCGTTTGTCGTAGCACACCACGCGCGCCTGATCGGTCTCGGAACGGATCGCGCGGCCGGTCCACTGCAACAGGCGAATACCGGTGGCAGGCACCACCAGCTCGGCAAACGGGTCGCGCCCCTCGTGCTTGAGCCACTCGGCGCGTGCTTCTTCGACCGGGTCGGACGGCGAAGCAAACGGCAGCTTGGCAATGAACACGGTCTCGCACAATTGGCCCGGCAAGTCAAGCCCCTCGCCAAACGACTGCATGCCAAAAATCACCGACGGCTGGCCCGATTCGACCCGCGCCAGGTGGCTGCCAATCAGCCGGTTGCGCGACGTCTGGCCCTGCACCAGCACCACCTCCTGCAACTCTGCATCCAGCGCAGCCACGGCCGCTTTCATCTGCACGCGCGAGGTAAACAGCGCCAGCGCGCCGTGGGCCACCTGGCGCAAATCGACCAGCAGCGCGGCAATCATCTCGCCGGTGTAGGCCTCGACGTTGCGCGGGTCGGCCAGCGTATCGACCACCGTCAACTGACCCTGCGTACGGTAGTCAAACGGGCTTTGCACCGCCAGCGTGCAGACCTGCGGCAAATCAGCCAGCCCGGCCTCGGCCAAAAAATAATCAAACGTGCCACAACTGGTCAAGGTGGCCGACGTCACCACGGCGCCACGTACTTGGCACCACAGATGCTGGCGCAGCAGGTCGCCTGGCACGAGCGGGCAGGCGTGCGCGCTCAACGCCACCTGGCCACTGCTGGTATCAGCCTGTAGCCATTTGGCCATCGGCTGTGCCGCGTGCGTAAGCAGCATGGAGCCGGTGGTGACCACGCTGGTCAGACGCGGCGCCATCTGGCCCAGGCGGGCGTATTGCAGCGCCGAATGCGCCGCCTGCGACGGGTCTTCTTTGGCGCGCGCTTTGAGCTCGGCGCCGAGCTCTTCGAGCACGTCTGACAGCGCGCTCGCATGGCCCTGGATCAGCGTCATTGGTTCAATCAACGCGTCTGGCAACACGCCGTCCTTGAAGCGATAAACCGTATCAAAACTGGCCGTCACGTCGCGCAGCAAATCCATGCTGATGCGCCCGGCGTCTTGTAGCGCCACATTGAGCTGCTGCGCCAGCGTGGTCACGTCCTGCACCACAGCTACGCCCAGCTTCTCGGCTACATCGTGCAGCACGCGCGGCATTTTTTCGAGCCAGCGCAGACCGGTCAAGTCCATGCTGCCGGAAAACTGGTTCAGTGCCACGGCCGGCAGGTGGTGGCCTTCGTCAAACACCAGCAGGCATTTGTTCAGCTCGGGCAAGGCGTTGCTGCCGATCGAGGCCAGTACCAGGTCGTGGTTGGCCACAATCACCTGCGCCTGCGCCAACTCGGCGCGCGCGTTGTAGTAACTACAGTCGCGAAAACGCGGACAGTGCCGCGCCGTGCAGGTGTGGCGTTCGGCCGCCAGTGGGGACCAGTCGCGCGGGTCGGGTTGCTCCGACAGGCTGTCGCGGTCGCCGTCCCACTGACCGCTGACCAGGGCTTTTGCCAACGCGCCGTAAAGCTGCATACGCCGCGCGATCGGGTCCAGCCCATCCTGGCGTTGGCGCGGCCGGCGATTGGTTTGCGGTGCCGACGCCGGTGCGTCGTCATCATCATTGAACAGGTCGGCCGCGCCGTCGCTGCCAGCACCGGCCAGTCGCTCCAGCTTGAGCTTGCAGACATAGCGGCCACGCCCCTTGGCCAGCGCGTAGGCAAACGGTTGCTCCAGCACCGCCGCCAGCGCGGGCAGGTCTTTGCTCATGAGCTGCTCTTGCAGCGCCACGGTAGCGGTAGAAACCACCACACGAGTGTTGCGCGCCAGCGCCAGCGCCACCGTGGTGGACAGATAAGCAGCGGACTTGCCGACGCCCGTGCCGGCCTGAATCACCGCGATCGCTGCGTCGGGCTCAACGCTGTCACCCAACGTCACGTCATGCAGCGCGCTGGCAATACGCTCGGCCATGGCGCGCTGGCCGACCCGCGGGCGAAAGCCTGGGGTGGCGGCCACCACCTGGTCAAAAGCCGCCAGTGACAGTGCGGCCAGGTCAGCGTCAGCGTCGCTCAATCGAGCACCGCCGCATAGACCAGGTCGCAAAACAGCATCCGGTAATACTCGCGCTGGTTGGGCGCTTGCAGCATCAGGATGGCAAACAAATCCAGCGCCGGATCGACAAAAAAAGTGGTGCCGGCCAGACCACCCCAAAAATAGCTGCCGACCGAGCCCGGTACCGGCGCCCCGCCCAACTGCTGGCGCACCGCAAAGCCCAGACCAAAGCCGTGCCCCGGCGGCAGCAGCGCGCGCGAACCGGCGCTGGCCACCGGGATCTCGCCCAAGTGGTCGCTGGTCATAAAGTCCACCGTGCGCGGCCCCAGCAAACGCACGCCGTCGAGCTCCCCCCGGTTCAACATGAACTGCAAAAAGCGCGCGTAGTCCTGCGCGGTAGCAATCAGGCCGCCACCGCCCGAGGCCAGCACCGGGTCGCTGCGCACGTCGATCACACGCATCTGGATGCCACCGTCGGGGTCGCGTACAAAAGGCTCGGCAATGTGGTCGTGAAAAGCGGGCGGCACATTGAACGCGGTGTCGGGCATACCCAGCGGCTCAAATATCTGTTCGCGCAAAAAGTCTGGCAGGCTCTGGCCCGACACCACCTCAATCACGCGGCCCAGCACGTCGGTGGCGCGGCTGTACTCGAACGCGCTGCCGGGCTGGGCCATCAGCGCCACGCTGGCCAATTGCCGGGTGAAGTCGGCCAAAGTGCGCTCGCGCGAGCCCAGCCGCAACTGGCTGTACTGGCGCTGCACCGCACTGGCGCCCAAAAACTCATACGTCAGACCCGCTGTGTGGCGCAGCAAGTCGTGCACCGTAGCGTCGCGCAGCACCGGCTGCAAGTGATCGTCGGAGCCGGCCACCTGCTGCCCGGCAAACTCGGGCAGGTGGCTGCTGACGGCGTCACTCAACAGCAGTTGACCCCGCTCCACCAGCAGCATCGCCGCCACCGACACAATCGGTTTGGTCATGGAATAGATGCGAAAGCGTGCCTCCAGCGGCATGGCCACGCCAGTGGCCGGGTTGAGCTGACCGACACTGGCGTGCAACGCTGTCTTGCCGTGGCGCGCCACCAGCGCCACCGCACCAGGTAGGCGCTTTTTGTCCACCTCGGCTTGCAGCACGGTCATCAGTCGTTGCAGGCGTTCGGTATTCAAACCAATTTTTTCTGGGGAAACGGATGCCAGTGTCATATCAATTCAATAGCTGCTTGCGCTTTATTTGTAAGGTCTAGAGGCTAAAAAGGCTTTAAGCGTAACGGGCCTGCAGCAGCACCACACGGTCGGCCAAAGCGTTTGTGTTTCGGCCAGCCCGGCTGGTTTGCGCCGGCAACGGTGACGGATTCAAACCACCTGTTTCAAGGGGTGGCGTCAATATGCACCTCAATGCTATCGCAACCAGCGTCTGCCATGCACTATTCGTGGGCATAGTCCGGCAGGCGCGCACCGCAATGGCGGCAAAAATTGGCATCGGGCAGGTGCCCTTCGGTCAGACACTCTTGGCAGGTACGGGTGGTGGTAGTGGGCGATTTGCGGGCAAACGTCATCTCGGCGGTAACGATGCCGGTGGGTACCGCCAGCGTGCCCCAGCCGAGCAACATCATGGCCGAGGCGATCAGGCGCCCGAGGTCGGTCTTGGGCGTGATGTCACCAAAGCCAACGGTGGTCATGGTGGTGATGGCCCAGTAGATCGACACCGGAATACTGGTGTAGCCGTTCTCGGGCCCTTCCACCACGTACATCAGCGTGCCGATCACCAGCACAATCATCAGCACCGCCGCCAAAAACACCATGATTTTGCGTTGGCTGGCGCGCAAAGCCTGGCCAATGGCCTGGTACTCGGACACATAAGCGGTCAGCTTGAAGACCCGAAACACCCGCAGCAGACGCAAGATGCGCACGTCAATCAGCACCCCCACCTCGGGGAACAGCAGCGCCAAATAAGTCGGCAGCAGCGCCAGCAAATCAATCACGCCGAAGAAGCTTAAAGCGTAGCGCAGCGGATGGCGCACGCACGACAGGCGCGCCACGTATTCCAGCGTAAAGAGCAAGGTAAAGGCCCATTCGGCCAGCGTCAACTGCCAGTGAAAGTGCAGCCGAACATCGTGCACACTGTCAGCCATGACAACGGCCACGCTGGCCAGAATAATGGCAATCAACGCCTGGTCAAACCAGCGCCCGGCGCGGGTATCGGCCTCAAAAATGACAGTGTAGAGCCGCAGCCGCCAGCCGGTCAGGGGCTTACCCAGAAGTTCTGTCTTCACACCGGACTCCTGCTTGACCAACGCTTCAAAATTGCCAAGAACAGCAACACTTCCACGGTGATGGCACGTTTACTGCTTACACATCGATCACCAGCGATCTGAATAAAGTTATGAATAAATCGCATAGCGTTCAAGCGTAAACCCGTAGTTTGCCTTTGTCGAGGCACTGTTAAAGTGCGGCACCTGCGGATTTTGCAGCTTGTTCGGGCCGCATTTCCAAAATTTTTTATCAACTGGAGTTAACACCCATGCGCATTGCGTCTCTTAAAACCCTGGCTGTCGTTGCAGCCGCTCTTGCAACCCTGGCCGCCTTGCCCGCCCACGCTGGCAAAACCCTGGACGGCATCAAAGCCAAAGGCCAGGTCACCTGCGGCGTCAACACCGGTTTGGCCGGTTTTGGTGCCGCCGATACCGCTGGCAAGTGGACTGGGCTGGATGTCGATATTTGCCGCGCTGTAGCTGCCGCCACCCTGGGTGACGCTGAAAAAGTCAAGTACGTGCCGCTGAACGCGCAACAGCGCTTTACCGCGTTGCAGTCTGGCGAAGTCGATGTGCTGTCGCGCAACACCACCTTCACCCTGACACGCGACGCTTCGCTCGGGTTGAACTCGACCGTGACGACGTATTACGACGGCCAAGGTTTCATGGTACCGGTCAAGAGCAAGATCAAGAGCGCCAAGCAGCTCAAGGGTCAAACGGTTTGCGTGCAGTCTGGCACCACCACCGAAAAGAACCTGACCGACTACTCCAAGGCCAACAAGCTCGGCATCAAGCCGGTGGTGTTTGAACAGCTCGAAGCCGCTGAAAACGCCTATTTCACCGGCCGTTGCATCGCCTACACCACTGACGCCTCGGGCCTGGCCTCAACGCGCAACAAGAAGGCCGCCAAACCGGCTGACCATCTGATTTTGCCCGAGCTGATCTCCAAAGAACCGCTGGGCCCGATGGTGCGCCGGGGTGACGACGAATGGTTTGCCATCGTCAAGTGGACCATTTACGGCTTGCTTGAAGCCGAAGAATACGGCATCACCCAGGCCACCGTTGACAAGCTCAAGGCTGAAAGCGCCGACCCGGTGGTCAAGCGCATTCTGGGTGTCTCTGAAGATACCGGCAAGTTGCTCGGCCTGAGCAAGGACTGGATGGCCAACGCCATCAAGGCCACCGGCAACTACGGCGAAATCTTTGAACGCAACGTCGGCCCGAAATCAGCCCTGGGTCTGCCACGCGGTGTCAACAACCAGTGGAACCATGGCGGCCTGATGTACGCCTACCCGGTTCGCTGATCTTTGCTGGCGCACAACAGCGCCACCTGATGTCGTCACAAGCGATTCAGGTGGCGCTTTTTTCAAGTGACCCACACCGGGTCAAAAAAGTTAATATGAGAGCGAATCATGAGTTCAAACGCTCCGCCTCCTAAAAAAAGCTGGTCCTGGCGCAGCCAGGCGTTTCGCGGCGTGGTCTATCAGATCATCGCCATCATGCTGATTGGCAGCGTGGTCTGGTTCCTGGCGCACAACACGCTGGTGAATATGCGCATCCGCGGCATCCAGAGCGGTTTTGATTTTTTAACGCAGTCAGCCGGGTTTGACATTGGCGAGAGCCTCTATCCGTTTGACTCCGACGAATCCTACTTTCGCGCCTTTCTGGTCGGCATCAGCAACACACTGCGGGTAGCGCTGATCGGCATTTTTTTAGCCACCGTGCTGGGTACGTTGCTGGGCGTCGGCCGCTTTTCACGCAACGCGCTGGTGCGCGGCCTGTGTCTGTGTTATGTGGAGTTTTTCCGTAACATTCCGGTGCTGCTGCAACTGCTGCTGTGGTACGTGGTGCTGACCGAGGTTTTCCCGGCTTCCAGCGAAGCCTGGCAAGTTGGCTGGTTTTACCTGAGCAAGGGTGGCCTGAATTACCCGATTCCGGTCTGGGCCACGGGCCAGTTGTGGGCGGCCTACGGTTTGCTGGGTGGTCTGGTCGTGGCCTGGCTGTACCGACGCTGGGCACACCAGCGCTTCGAAGCCACCGGCCAGCCACGCAGTATGTTCTGGCTACCGCTGTTGATCTTGTTGCTGTGCAGTCTGGCCGGTTGGGCGCTGGGTGGCGCGCCAACCGAGCTGAACCACCCGGTCAAAGGCGAGTTTTCGATTGAATACGGTGGCGCACTGACGCCGGAATTTCTGGCCGTGTTACTGGGGCTGACGCTGTACACCGCGTCGTTCATCGCCGAGGTGGTGCGCGGTGGCATTGCCTCGGTGGCGCGGGGCCAGGGCGAAGCGGCGTCGGCCCTGGGGCTCAACCAGGTGCAAACCATGCGGCTGGTGATGCTGCCACAGGCGCTGCGCGTGATCATCCCGCCACTAACCAATCAGTATCTGAACCTGACCAAAAATTCGTCGCTGGCGGTGGCCATTGGCTACCCCGACGTGGTCTCGATTGCCAACACCGCGCTGAATCAGACCGGGCGCGCGGTGGAATGCATTTCGCTGGTGATGCTGGTCTATCTGGTCACCTCGCTGGGCACGTCGTTTTTGATGGGTTGGTACAACAGCCGCGCTGCGATCAAGGAGCGCTGACATGACCGATGCAACGACTTTTCCGCCAATCGCACCGCGCCCGGCCCCGATCAATACCGAGGGCCCGCTGGCGTGGATCAAGGCCAACCTGCTGGCCGACTGGAAGACCACGCTGTCAACCGTCATCATCGGTGCCATCCTGCTGTGGTACGTGCCGCAAATTTTGAACTGGATGTTCTTCAAGGCGCACTGGGCCGCCGACTTCAACGCCTGCAAGGTCGAAGGTGGCGGCGCCTGCTGGGGCGTGGTGACCGAAAAATACCGCATGATCATCTTTGGCCGCTACCCGTTTGATGAGCAGTGGCGGCCGCTGCTAGCCACTGTGTTGCTGGTGGGTCTGCTGGTGGCCAGTTGTGTGCGTGCGTTCTGGAAAGCCTGGTTGCCAATTTTGTGGCTGGTGGTGTTGGCCCTGTTTTTTGTGCTGATGTACGGCAAGGTGGCCGGCTTGAGCCAGGTCGATACCGACCGTTGGGGTGGCTTGCCACTGACAATTTTGCTGGCGTCACTGTCCTTGGTGGCCAGTTTCCCGATTGCGCTGCTGGTCGCACTGGGGCGGCGTTCCAACTTGCCGGCGATCCGCACCTTTTGCACGCTTTACGTCGAGTTGATCCGCGGTGTGCCGCTGATTTCGGTGCTGTTCATGGCGTCGTTCATGTTCCCGCTGTTCATGCCGCAGGGGCTACAGATCGACGTGCTGATCCGCGTGCTGGTGGGTATCACGCTGTTTGCTGCGGCGTATTCGGCTGAGGTCATTCGGGGCGGCTTGCAGGCGGTGCCCAAGGGCCAGGTTGAAGCCGCCGCCACGCTGGGCCTAAGCTACTGGCAAACCCAGCGCAAGATTGTGCTGCCGCAAGCGCTGGCGATGGTGGTGCCAGGCATCATGAACAACTTTATCAGCACCTTCAAAGACACCTCGCTGGTGGCGATCGTCAGTCTGTACGAGCTGATGGGTGCCATGCGCATGGCCGTCAACTCCGACGCCGACTGGCGACCCTACATCATGGAAGGCTACTTCTTCATCGCGCTGATTTATTTTGTTTTCTGCTTTGCCATGTCGCGCTACAGCCACTGGGTTGAACAGCAGGTCAACAAGAGCAAACTAAGGTAACTTGCGGGACAGACCAACATTTGCGCAGCAAATTTGCTCTGTCCTCAACATTTTGAGACTTGCGGGACAGACCAACATTTGCGCAGCAAATTTGCTCTGTCCCCAACATTTTGAAACTTGCGGGACAGACCAATATTTGCAATGCAAAGTTGCCCTGTCCTCAACTGACTAAAAAGGATTAGCCATGGCTGAAGCCACTCCCACCCCCATCATCACCTTCGACAAGGTCAACAAGTGGTATGGCAATAACTTTCACGTGTTGCGCGACATCGACCTGAGTGTCGCCAAAGGCGAGCGCATTGTCATTTGCGGCCCCTCGGGCTCGGGCAAATCCACTCTGATCCGATGCATCAACCGGCTCGAAGAGCACCAGCAAGGCCACCTGACGGTCGATGGCACCGAACTGACCGACGACGTCAAGGCGATCGACCGCGTGCGCAAGGAAGTCGGCATGGTGTTCCAGCAGTTCAACCTGTTCCCGCACCTGACCGTGCTGGAAAACCTGACGCTGTCGCCGATGTGGGTCGGCAAGATGCCAAAAAAAGAAGCCGAAGAAAAGGCGATGGTCCAGCTCAACCGGGTGCGCATTGCCGAACAGGCCGGCAAGTACCCGCTGCAACTCTCGGGCGGTCAGCAGCAACGCGTGGCGATTGCGCGCGCCCTGTGTCTGAAGCCGAAGATCATGCTGTTTGACGAACCCACCAGCGCGCTCGACCCCGAGATGATCAAGGAAGTGCTCGACGTGATGATCGCCATGGCCGACGAAGGCATCACCATGCTGTGCGTGACGCACGAAATGGGCTTTGCCAAAGCGGTGGCTGACCGCGTGATCTTTATGGACCAGGGCCAGATCGTCGAGCAAAACAACCCGCACGACTTCTTCAACAACCCCCAAAGTGATCGCTCCAAAGACTTTTTGTCGAAGATTCTGGGCCATTGAGCACTCGACCCGCGGCAAAGCCGGTAAAGATGGTGAAACGGACTACTAGTACCCACCGCCGCCACCGTTGCGTCCAAAGCTCTTGCCCATGAACGGTGGCCAGCGCCCCACCAGGCCTTCCAGCATCGTCAGTTCATCGTCAGTGTGGTTGATCACACCGGCAGGCACCATCATCTTGGGCATTTTCATGTCGTTGTAGATGTACAGCGGGTGATCGTGGTGGCTGGTGCTATAGCTTTCACGTTCTTGCGGGGCGGCCATGGGAGTCAGCTCTACGCTACCGTAGCACAGGCAAAAATAGGTCCGCGCAGTCGCGCCACGGCCCTCGTCTTCGATATAGCAGCCAGTGCCGCGAATACCGATGCTGGCGGTGGATGCCTGCAAAATGCGCTGATCCTGGCTTTTGCCAAACACTGACAACACCCTGCCAGTCACCACCCGAAAAAAACTCTTGACCGCATCGGTACCAAACACCAGGGTGGTTTTGTCCCGTTGCAGAAAAGCATCTTGCCCAACCACGTAGATCGTCTGGCTGTCAGCACCGGTCACCACCGTGTCACCCGGCCCGATCAGTTGCCCCGGGCGCGCCGGTTTGCCATTGACCGTGACATCACCGCGCAGGGTGTGAATGCCAGGTGCCACGGGAGCCTTGCCCATGGCCAGTGCCTGACTGACTACACCAGCAATACCCGCTGGCCCAAACACCCCGGCAGCAGCCAGCACTTTTAACCATCGACGACGCAATTGCATATTATTTACCTAACGCATGGCATTGAAATCACCCCTCAGCATGAAATATGGCTGTCATTGCGGGCCACGACCCGCTGTTCCAGTGCGTCCAAATTCATGGATACCGGGTCGTGGCCCGGTAGGACAACCGGTTCTTTCACGCTAGCTCCCCGCCACTTTCATCTGCTTGATCAGCACCGACCCAATCGTTTTGGCGCCATAAGGGTAGGCGTCGGCACCCACCGCGACAATGTCACGTAGCATGGTTTTCATGTTGCCGGCGACCGTGATCTCTTGCACCGGATAGGCGATGCGCCCGCGCTCGACCCAGAACCCGCTGGCACCACGCGAATAGTCGCCGGTGACCGGGTTCATGCCGCTGCCCAACAATTCGGTCACAAACAAGCCGGTGCCCAGCCGCTGCAACATAGCATCGAGCGTGTCGCCCGGTCGCGTCAGACGCGACGTGAGTGTCAGGTTGTGCGAGCCACCGGCATTGCCAGTGGTCGTCAGACCCAGTTTGCGCGCCGAATAACTGCCCAGAAAATAGCCCTGCAACCGGCCGGCTTCGACCACGCTGCGCGCCTTGACGCGCACACCTTCGTCGTCAAACGGTGAACTGCCCTTGCCGCGTTTGACAAACGGGTCTTCCAGAATGTCGATGTGTTTTGGCAGCACCTGTTGGCCCAGTGAATCGAGCAAAAAAGAGCTTTTTCGGTACAGCGCGCCGCCACTGATGGCTTGCACCAGGCTGCCCAGCAGACCGGCGGCCAGCGGCGCTTCAAACAACACCGGGCATTCGGTGGTTGCAATCTTGCGCGCGTGCAGCCGGCTCAAGGCGCGTTCGGCGGCGTAGCGGCCAATCGCTGCCGGCGAGGCCAGATCAGCCGCGTCACGCTGCGAGCTATACCAGTAGTCGCGTTGCATCGCGTCGCCCTTGCCGGCAATCGGCGACACCGACACCGAATGGCGTGAACTGGCGTAGCCGCCACGAAACCCGTGCGTGTGCGCGCTGAAAAAATGCGACTGCTGCGCCGACACGCTGGCACCTTCGCTGTTGCTAATGCGCTGGTCCACCTGCATCGCCGCCGCTTCGGTTTGCAGGGCCAGCAGCGCTGCCTGTTCACTGGTCAAGGCCCACGGAAAAAACAGCTCCAGGTCGTCGCGTTGTTCGGCTGGCTGCGCAATATCAGCCGCGTCGGGCAATGCGGCAAACGGGTCTTGCGCAGTAAAGCGGGCAATGTCAAACGCCGCCTGCACCGTCTGCTCGATGGCAGTTGGCGAAAAATCCGAGGTGCTGGCGTTGCCGCGGCGCTGGCCCAGGTGCACCGTGATGCCCAAACCCTTGTCGCGGTTGCGCTCGACGTTTTCCAGTTCCCCTTTGCGCACCGACACGCTCAGACCGCAGCCCTCGCTGGCGTGCGCGGCGGCGTCGGTGGCACCGATCTTTTTGGCGTGCGCAATGGCATGATCCACCAAATTTTCAAAAAAAACACGGCTGTACGCGAAGCCGGCCTGAGCCTTGGATTTATGCAGTGTAGGTTTGTTCATAGCGGCGGGTATGATAATCCGCTATGGCAAAAAAACTGAAAAAAGGCTACTTTGTTCGAGGCGAGTTCGTCGCTGAAGGCAGCGCGCGCGACCTGGAACTCAAGGTCGAGCTAAAAGGCACCGACGAGCAAAGCCGCACCGACCTGAAGCGTGAAAGTGATGAACTGCAAAAACTGGGTGAGGCACTGTTGACGCTGCGCGCCGACCCGCTGGCGCGCCTGAGGCTTTCGGATAAATTGGTTGACGCAATTGCCGATGCCAAACGCATCACTAATTTTGAGGGAAAACGGCGCCAGATGCAGTTCATCGGCAAGCTGATGCGCCAGCTCGAACCCGACACGGTGCAACAGATTCGCGCCGCGCTGGATCAACAGACCAACGGCTCCGCCGCCGAAGCGCTGGCACTGCACCAGGCCGAGCTCTGGCGCGACCGCCTGCTCAGCGACGAAGACGCCACTGGCCTGTGGCTAACGCAACACCCCGAGGCCGACAGCCAGCAGTTGCGCGCGCTGATTCGCCAGGCACGCAAAGACGCGGTACCCGAAAAACCCGGTGCCGCGCCACGCCATGGCCACGCTTACCGCGAAATTTTTCAAATCGTGCGCGACGGTTTGGCGGCCCGGCCCGAATTTGACCGCGCCGCCCCCGCTTTCAGCATCATCCGAGAAGCCTCATGACCGCAGCCAACCCCTACCCGCCCATCAAGATCGGCATCGTCTCGATCAGCGACCGCGCCAGCAGCGGCATCTATATCGACAAAGGCATTCCGGCCCTGCACGACTGGCTGACGCGCGCCCTGAAAAACCCGCTGCAACTGGAGCCGCGCCTGATCGCCGATGACCAGGCCAGCATCAGCGACACGCTGATCGAGCTGGTTGATACCCTGCACTGCGCGCTGGTACTCACCACCGGCGGCACCGGCCCGGCCCTGCGCGACGTCACACCCGAAGCCACGCTGGCGGTATCCCACAGAGAAATGCCCGGTTTTGGCGAACAGATGCGCCAGATCAGCCTGAAGTTTGTCCCCACCGCCATCCTGTCGCGCCAGGTAGCGGTGATCCGCAACCA
>JAQTSL010000075.1 GCA_028711355.1 Rhodoferax sp. | reverse complement strand
AGTTGTGACGGCACCGCCAACAGCGGTATCCAAAGCAGCGATTGACCCCTGTGTGACCAATCCAACTCTTTGCAGCTCGACAAATCCGACACAGAATGAAAAGTCAGACACGACTGCTTTGGTGTTTAGCTCGGATAAAGCCGAAACGGCCACCGCCACCGGCAAAATTGTTTACTCAACTGTGCCGGTTGTGGCACCCACACTGGTCTCCATCGCCTACAAAGAAGTGGTGGTTGCCCGGGTTCAAGCGCGCCAAGCCGATGTGATCGCCCAACAAGCGCAGGACAACCTAGCGCTGGCCGTCACCCCCGAGGCCAAAGTGATTGCGATGGAGCAATCTGCAACCATGTCCAACCAAGCTGACAGCAAACGCGCCGAGGCCAAAATCAAAGAAGCCCAGACCGAACTGCGCGCGGCCGAGGTCGAAGTCAAAACCACCCGCACGACGTCGGAAAAAGTGCGGGCTGAATCACGCAAATCGGTGGCTGAAGCCAAACGCGCTGACGGCGAAGTGGACAAGGCCGTGGCCGATGCCAGGTCCGCCGAGCTGGAAGTCAAACGCGCCAAAACCCCAGAGGCCAAAGCCGCTGCCGAAGTGAAATATGCCCAAGCCAAAGCCAAGAAGGCCGATGCCGATGTAAAAAAAGCCGAGGTAGAAGTCAAAAAGGCCGAAGCTGAAGTCAGGCAAGTTGAAGCTGAGGCCAAAACCAGCGGCGACCCGCAAGCCAAGGCGACGGTAGAAGCCAAAAAAGCCGAAGTTGAGAGCAAAAAAGCCGAAGTTGAAGTCAAAAAAGCCCACGCCGAACTGGAGACCGCCAAAGCCCCAGCGGAGATAGCCAAAGCCGAGGAAAAGGTAGCGGTCGCAGAGGTCAAGAAAGCGGATGTAGAAGCGCGCAAAGCCGATGTAGAAGCCCGCCATGCCGAAGATAATGCCAAGCGCTCTGACTCATCCGTTGAAAAGCAGTCCGCAGTGGCCAAAAAAGCCGATGCTGAAGTCAAAAGGGCCGAGGTTGAGGTGAAACAGGCCGAGCTGGAAGTTAAGACCTCCAAGACCCCAGAGGCCAAACAAAAAGCCGAAGAAAGGCAAGCCCGAGCCGAGATCAACAAGGCCGATCGCGAGGTTGAAAAAGCCGAAAGCGAAGTGAAGGTGGCGGAAGTTATCGCAAGTAGCTCCAGCCACCCCAGGGCCAAACAAGAGGTTGAGTCCAAAAAGGCCGAAGCTGAAGTGAAGAAAGCCGATGCCGAGGTGAAGAAGGCGCAAGCTGAAGTCAAATCAGCCAGGGCCCCGCGTGAGAAGGAAGCTGCACAGACCAAGCACCAATCGGCCGAAGTTAAAAAGGCCGAAGCCGAGCTCAAACAAGCCGAGCGCGAAGCCAAACAAGCACTGGATGATGCCAAAGCACCCCAGTCAGCTTATTTAAAAAATGCTGTGACCACCAAAGCCGTCGCATCGGTGGCCAAGTTGGCAGCAAAAAAGGCCGAGCTTGAGGCCAAAAAGGACCTGGCTGAAGTCAAACAAATCGAACGTGAAGTCAGCGCTGCCAAAACCCCTGAGGCACGTGCAGTGGCCGAGCAACGTCTGCAAGCCAAACGCGCTGAAGCGCAAGGCAAAGAGCAAAAAGTAGCCACCCTCAAAGCCGACGCTGACAGCAAAGACACAGCGGCTAAGGTGGCCAAACGCAGCAGTGACAGCAAGATTACCGAAGTCTTTGGCGGTATGTCGCTGGCGACCATGGCCCGTGCGCAGATCAACGAAGCCATGGCAGCGCGCCATGAATTCATGAAAGAGTCGCTCAGCTCGGCGCTCAGTGTGCTGCAAGCCAACGCCCAAGCGGCAGACCTCAAACCCTGCGGTGCCGGTGCTGGTGATGTCTGTGTACGCCCGGTGAATCCGGCGCTGACCAATATTGCCGCCACAATTTTGCCGCGCATACAGTTGGCGGTTAAAACCCCGTCAGTCTCGTTCCTGCCGAGCATTCAACGCAAAGTGGCTGTGGTGATTGGCAACAACGCCTACCAGGACCCCAAAATACCGTCGCTGGATGGCGCCATTAAAGACGCCGATGCAATTGGCAACCTGTTCAAGGAAAAAATGGGCTACGACGTGCGCATGGTGCACAACGGCACCCGCGCTGACATTGTGCGCACCTTGAACCAGGTGTCGGATGAAACCGGCTCCAACGACAGCGTGGTGGTGTATTACGCTGGCCATGGCTACCAGATGGAAGAATCCAAGGTGGGCTACTGGATTCCGAGCGATGCCTCGGTGAAAGACCCGAGCAACTGGATTTCAAACTCAGACATCAACAAAATCCTGACGACGATTCCGGCCAAGCAAATGATGCTGATGTCGGACAGTTGTTATTCGGGCGCGCTGACCAACGAGCAGCGGGTGACTGCCAACGTGGCTACCGGCAACGTGCAAGAGATTTTGGGCAAACGTTCGGTGTTGGTGATGTCTTCTGGTGGTGAGGAGCCGGTGCTCGATGAAGGCCGTGACGGGCACTCGATTTTTGCCTGGCACTTGATCGACAAGCTCAGCAATGTGGCTCAGGTCAAGGACGGTTTTACAGTGTTTGATGCGGTCAAGACCGCGGTGGCGCAAGAAAATATTCCGCAAACGCCGCAGTATGGCGCCTCCACCAGCGCCGGGCATACCAGTGGCGGTGAGTATTTGTTTGAGGTGCGTAAGTACTAACTTGAAACTCGACCGGGACGGGCCGTGTTGGTGGAACTCAACTTGGCTGATTCGCTACGAGCCAAGGCGCAGGTTTCTTAACAACTTTTGATTGTTAAGACCCAACTATTCAATCGTTTGAATTCTTCACGGGGGCCGTTAAAGTTCGGGCCTTGCGTCATCCCTGCCTTAACCATACCGGAGAAACCCCGCATGTCTGCTACCTGGAAATTTGAAACCCAATCGGTTCACGCCGGCTATCGCCCGGATCCCACCACCAAGTCGGTGGCGGTGCCGATCTACCAGACCGTGGCCTATGCGTTTGACAGCGCGCAGCATGGTGCCGACCTGTTTGACCTGAAGGTGCCGGGCAATATTTATACCCGCATCATGAACCCAACCAACGATGTGCTGGAAAAGCGCATTGCTGCACTTGAAGGCGGTATTGCCGGGTTGGCGCTGGCCTCTGGCTCGGCTGCTGTCACCTACGCGATCCAGACCATTGCCGAGGTGGGTGACAACATTGTGGCCAGCAAGGCGCTGTATGGCGGCACCTACAACCTGTTTGCGCACACTTTTCCGCAGTTGGGCATTGAGGTGCGCTTTGTCGATCCGGGCGATCTGGCGGGGATTGAGGCGCAGATCGACGACAAGACCAAAGCGGTTTATATCGAATCGATCAGCAACCCGCAGGGCCGCCTGACCGACATCGCGGCGATTGCGGAGGTGGCGCACCGCAACGGTGTGCCGTTGATTGTCGATAACACCGTGGCCACGCCCTACCTGTTGCGCCCGATCGAGCACGGCGCCGACATCGTGGTGCAGTCGCTCACCAAATACCTGGGCGGCCACGGTAACAGCATTGGCGGCGCCATCGTCGATTCGGGCAAGTTCCCGTGGGCCGAGCACAAGGCGCGCTTCAAGCGTCTGAACGAGCCTGACGTGAGCTACCACGGTGTGGTCTATACCGAAGCCCTTGGGCCGGCTGCCTACATTGGCCGCGCCCGCGTGGTGCCGCTGCGCAACATGGGTGCGGCGCTGTCGCCATTCAACGCATTTTTGATCCTGCAAGGCATCGAAACACTGGCGCTGCGCATGGATCGCATCAACGACAACACGGCCCGGGTCACGCAGTATTTGCAGTCGCACCCCAAGGTGGCGTGGGTCAGCTACGCCGGGTTGCCCAACCATCCTGATCACGCGCTGGCGCAAAAATACATGGGCGGCAAGGCCTCGGGGTTGTTCACCTTTGGCGTCAAGTCGGCGCCGGGGCAGGGGCGGGTGGCCGGGGCGGCATTTCTGGATGCGCTGCAACTGTTTACCCGTCTGGTCAATATTGGCGACTCCAAGTCGCTGGCCACGCACCCGGCCTCCACTACGCACCGGCAGCTTTCGGCCGACGAACTGGCCAAGGCGGGCATTCCAGAAGACGCGGTGCGGTTGTCGATCGGCATCGAGCACATCGACGACTTGCTGGCTGATTTGGCGCAAGCGCTGGATGCCGTCTGAGCACGCCAAACCTGCACGAATCATTATTTTTTGAGGAGCATTTTCATGGCTAATTTTTTCACCGACAACTCACTGTCTATCGGCCGCACCCCGCTGGTGCGCCTGAACCGTGTGACCGACGGCGCGGGTGCTACCGTGCTGGCCAAGATTGAAGGCCGCAACCCGGCCTATTCAGTCAAATGCCGTATTGGTGCCGCCATGGTGTGGGACGCCGAAAAGCGCGGCTTGCTGGGCCCCGGCAAGGAAATTGTCGAACCGACCAGCGGCAACACTGGTATTGCGCTGGCCTTTGTGGCGGCTGCGCGCGGCATTCCGATCACGCTGACGATGCCCGACACCATGAGTATCGAGCGGCGCAAACTGTTACTGGCCTACGGCGCGCGCTTGGTGCTGACCGAAGGCGCCAAGGGCATGAAAGGCGCGATTGCCAAGGCCGAAGAAATAGCAGCAAGTGACCCCAAGTACGTGTTGCTGCAACAGTTCATCAACCCGGCCAACCCGGCCATCCATGAGGCCACTACCGGCCCCGAAATCTGGCAAGACACCGACGGCAGGGTTGATATCTTTGTCAGCGGTGTTGGCACCGGCGGCACCATCACCGGTGTGACGCGCTACCTCAAGGGCACGCAGGGCAAAGCGATCCAGTCGATTGCGGTGGAGCCCACCACCAGCCCGGTGCTGACCCAAGCCCGCGCCGGGGAAGAAATCAAGCCTGGCCCGCACAAGATTCAGGGTATTGGCGCTGGCTTTGTGCCGGGTGTGCTGGATTTGTCGCTGATCGACGCGGTCGAGCAGATCAGCAGCGAAGACGCGGTGGCTTTTGCCCGTCGGCTGGCGCGCGAAGAAGGCATTTTGGCCGGCATCAGTTGCGGCGCCGCCGCCGCTGTGGCGGTGCGCGTGGCGCAGCGCCCGGAAAACGCGGGCAAGACGATTGTGGTGGTGTTGCCCGATTCGGGCGAGCGCTACTTGAGCTCGGTGCTGTTTGAAGGGTTGTTTGACGCCGCCGGTAACGCACTGGTCGGATAAGCGGCGCGGATGCGCGCGACCAGCGCTGTCAGCTCGGCGCTGTCCAGAGCGGCAGCGCCTGGGTTCAGCGCCTGCGTGTCGATCATGCGCAGCAGCGTTTGCACCTGGGGCGTGAGCGGACCCAAAAAGCGCGGCTCTGGGCCGCGTGCCAGCAGCAGGGTAGGGAAGTCTTCTACATCCACCGGGTACAGCAGATCGGCCTCGTCTTCGATGTCGATCCACAAAAACTGTGCCTTCGAGTACCTGCCCTGAACTTGGTCACGCACCTGCTCAAAGCGGTTACGGTAGTCGCGGCAAACACCGCACCACTGGGCGCACAAGCAGGCCACCAGCAGGTGATCGTCAGCGCAGGACAAACTCATGTCTCACGGGTGCAATCAACGCAAAAGTGCTTGGGTGTCATGCCGGACCCGATCCGGCATCGATGGATCGCGGATCGGGTTAGCAATGACAACCATCACCAAGCGACACGTTGATTTCGCGGTCATGCAAGCTCAGTGTGATTCCGACGTTGCGTTTATTCGACGCGCGCTTTGCTACGTAGTTCTTCCTGGAATTTGGCCAGCTTTTGCTGCTCCAGTTGTTGTTTGACCTGCGGTTTGACCTGTTCCAGCGTTGGCAACTGGGCGTCACGCACGTCGTCCAGGCGGATGATGTGGTAACCAAACTGCGACTTGACGGGGGTTTCGCTGGTCTGGCCCTTGGTCATGGCGGTCAAGGCGTGGGCAAATTCAGCCACATAGTTGCTGGCTGGGGCCCAGTCCAGATCGCCACCTTTGGCACCAGAGCCTGGATCTTTGCTGGACTTTTGCGCAATTTCCTCAAACTTGCCGCCCTTTTTCAACTGGGCCAGGATGGCCTGGGCTTCGGCTTCTTTTTCTACCAGAATATGGCTGGCGCGGTATTCCTTGCCGGCGTTGGCTGCGGCAAACTTGTCGTACTCGGCCTTGACCTCGGCGTCACTGACCGCGTGCGTTTGCTGGTAATTGGTAAACAGTTCACGAATCAGAATCGCCTGGCGTGCCAGTTCGAGCTGGCTGCGAAAGCTTTCGGTTGCGTCCAGACCCTGTTTTTTGGCCTCCTGCATGAAAATTTCCCGGGCGATGACTTCGTCCTTGATCTGCTTTTCAATTTCTGGTGTGACCTGACGACCAGATCGGGTCACCTGCTGGGTAAGCGCTTCGACGCGGGCTTTGGGCACCGCCTTGCCGTTGACGATGGCGATGTTTTGGGCGTAAGCCAAAGGAGAAAGCGCGGTCACCAAAGCGGCCAGCGCAAAACTTGTCACAAGCTTGTTCTTCATGCAAATTTCCTGAGTTATCAAAGTAAAAAAAGGTGTTTGCCGTTTCAGGCGGAGGCGGGCGTGTCGGCTTCAATGGCCAATGCGTGCAAGCCATTGGCCAAAAAATCTTGCAGCGCATCATACACAAGCTGATGGCGCGCCACGCGGGACTTGCCGGTAAATAAGTGTGAAGCAATACGCACCCGGAAATGGGTGCCAAAGCCGGTGCCATTGGCACCCGCGTGGCCGTGGTGCTGGCAGCTCTCGTCGATGACTTCCAGCGCAACCGGAGTTAGCACCATTTGCAGACGTTGGTGCAGTCGCTCAGCGGTGGGGGCGTTGCTGGTCATACCCGTTTGTCGGTGTCGGGCAAGAGTGCAACGTTTGCAGCAGCTACCTCAGTGCCTGCCTCTTTGGTTTTGACCGCATCGTCAGTCGTCAAATAACGCGCTATGTAAAAACCCTGGCCAACGATGAAGATCAGCGGAAAGGCGTAACCCCAGAGCTTGAAGTTGACCCAGGCTTCGGTGCTGTAGTAAGCCGCCACGTAGCCGTTGAGCGCCGCCATGAAGGCGCAGTAGCCCACCCAGATCGCGTTCAGGCGCATCCACACGGGCTCGGGTAGCGTCATCTGGCTGCCCAGCATCATTTTTAAAAAGTTCTTTTTATAGACCCATACCGCCAGCGCCAGCGCCAGCGCCAGCGCTGCGTAAAGCACAGTGGGTTTCCATTTGATGAAGCGCTCGTCGTGCAGCACCAGGGTGAGCGTGCCAAATACCAGTACCAGCGCCAGCGTGGCCTTGTGCATGGCACTGAGTTTGTGGTCGATGCCGACAATCAGCGTCATCTGCAGCACGGTGGCGGCCATCAGCACGGCCGTGCCAACGTAGATGTCGTAAAACTTGTAGGCGCCAAAAAACAGCAGGATGGGGAAAAAGTCGATCAGGATTTTCATGAGGGGGTGAAGTTTAACGAGGCCGAGTTCATGCAGTAACGCAGACCAGTGTCGCTGGGGCCATCGTCAAACACATGGCCCAGGTGTGCGCCGCACTGGCCGCACACCGTTTCGACCCGCACCATGCCGTGGCTGCGGTCGGTGATTTCGGTGATGGCACCGGGCACAGCCAACGAAAAACTGGGCCAGCCGCAGCCTGCGTCGAATTTGGTGTCTGCGTCAAACAGCTTGTTACCGCAGCAGATGCAGTGGTAGCTGCCGTCGGCCCAGTGGTGCTCGTACCTGCCGCTAAAAGGGCGCTCGGTGGCTTTGTGGCGAGTGACTTGAAAAGCCACCAACTCGGCATCCGGGTTGGCCTGCAACTGGGTCAGCCATTGGTCATCGGTTTTTTCAATCGGGAAGATCATGACGGGAGACTCGCAAAAGGGGTTGAATTGGTTAACGTGAAATATCTACATGACGCCCAGTAACAGCGATGATTGCGTTGGTGGTAGCAGAATTGGGGTCAGATCCGGCCGCGTAGCGGAACGGCTCTGACCCCAATTCTGCGTAGCGGAACGGCTCTGACCCCAATTCTGCGGCTTGTACGAAATAATCTGTATTTCATGCTTCGGGGTGGTGGCGAGCACGCCAGTCAGGAGCTGCAACTGATTTCAATCCGGCTGGCCCAGTCGGGCGGGTATCCGGCCATCGCCTGCGCGTCGGGTTGCTCGTCAAACGGGTGCGTCATGACGTTTAACAAGCGCTGCACGGCAGAAAAGTCTTGCTGCTGGGCCGCCTCGATCGCCTCTTCACATAGGTAATTACGCAGCACAAACTTGGGGTTAGTCTTTAGCATCAAATTAGTCTCTAGCGCTTGTCCATCAAGCGCAATAAGCTCTTGATAGCGTAGCAACCAGGTGTCCCAGGCCAACCGGTCGATAAACCGGTCACGCACCGCCTCATACTGGTTTTGCACTCGCCCATGACTCAGGCTCCGCCAGAAAATGGTGTAGTCCACCCGGTCGCGCGCCAGCAGCGCCAGCAGGTCGTCAATCAGCACGGTGGGGTCGGTGGGCCCCTTTGCCGGCAAGCCTAGTTTGGCGCACATCAGGCGCTGATAGTGTTGGTCACACAACGGCTTGAAAGTGTCGAGCGCTTGTACCGCCAGATGCTGACTTTCAATCAGCGGCAACAACGCCTGCGCCAGCGCATACAGGTTCCAGTGGGCGATGTCGGGTTGCGCGTCAAAGGCGTAGCGGCCCGCGTGGTCTGAGTGGTTGCAAATGTGGCCGGGGTGATAGGCGTCCAGAAAGGCAAAGGGACCGTAATCGAGTGTCAGCCCCAAAATGCTCATGTTGTCGGTGTTCATCACGCCGTGGCAAAAACCCACCGCCTGCCAGTGCGCCACCATCTGCGCGGTGCGCTCGGTCACGGCTTGCAGCAAAGCGGCATAGGTGTTGCCGTTGAACTGCGCAGGCGTTTTGCAAGCTGGGTAGTAGCGATCGATCACGTAGTCCGCCAGGGTGCGCAGCGCGGGGATCTGTCCGCGCGCAGAAAAATGCTCAAAATGGCCAAAGCGGATAAAGCTGGGCGCCACCCGGGTCACCACGGCGGCAGTTTCCATGCTTTCACGGCGCACCGGCAAATCGGAACCGGTGACGCACAGCGCGCGTGTGGTGGGGATGCCCAATGCGTGCATGGCTTCAGAGCACAAAAACTCCCGAATGCTGCTGCGCAGCACGGCGCGGCCGTCACCCCTGCGCGAATACGGGGTCAGGCCCGAGCCTTTGAGCTGCACCTCCAGACCATTGAGTTCGCCCAGCAACAGCGCCCGGCCGTCGCCCAACTGTCCGGCCCATTGGCCAAACTGGTGGCCGCTATAGACGCTGGCCAGCGGCTCTGTGCCGTGCAGCGGCAGATTACCCGACACGGCCTGAAGTAGCTTGTCTGAGCCCAGCCAGATGGCATCCAGCCCCAACAGTGCTGCGGTCTGGGGGCTGCGTCCAACCCAATAGGGCGCGGGCAAAGGCTGCGGCAGCGTCGGGGTGTAAAAGTGCGTCCCCAGTTGTTGAAAGCGGTTATCCCACGGCAGGACCGAGGGTTCAGGTTGGACAGTAGGTGGTAACCGGTGCATCGCTGAATTGTCCCGGTTGACCTTCAAACCCAGTGTTTGCAAGGGCATACCCTCGCTGTTGAGACTTTCGGGTTGATTGCATAATCGTGCCTCTTTTGGCCAAAGCAAATCGCACGCATGGCATTCCCTCGGTTTCAACTAACTTCGCTGAAAACCCGCATTGTTCTGCTGGTTTTGGGTATTGTTTTGCTGGCGTTTCTGGCGCTTGGGACCTTCGTCAAAGACTTGATGCGGGAACAATTGCTGGTGTTTGCTGGCGATCAGCAACGCTCAACCCTTCATCTGCTGACTTCCGAGGTGGATCGGGGTTTGCAAGACCGGCTCAAGACCCTCAAAACGATATCGGTCAACGCTACCGCCAGACCACTCGACAGTGCCGCGGCAGTGCGCTTGTTTCTGGCGCAGTACGCGTTTTTGGCGGATGTCTTCAATGGTGGGGTGAAAGTCTGGAACGTTCAATCCGAGCTGCTGGCAGACGCAGGGCAGCCCGCTGGCGATGTGTCCGCCAGCGCGGTGGACCCGCAGGATCTGGCGCAGGTTCTGCTCACTGGCAAGGAGCTGATTGGCCGGGTACAGGTGCTCCAGGAGCGCAAGTTGGCGGCTTTCACCATGTTGGTGCCCTTGCATAACGTGCAGGGTGAGGTTAGTGGTGTGCTGGGCGGCATCATCCGGTTGGACCAGCCCAACTTTTTGTCGCAGTTGACGGCGCACACCTACGGCAGAACCGGCAATTTGTTTTTGCTCGATGTGCGCCAGCGGCTGATTTTTGCTACTTCTGACACGTCGCGGCTGCTGGAAACGCTGCCGGCACCAGGTGTAAGCCCCTGGATAGACCGCTTTGTGCAGGGCTTTGAGGGAACCGCCCAGGTGGTCAACCCGCTCGGGGTTGACGTGTTGGTCAGCGTTGAACAGATTCCTCTGGCGCGCTGGTACGCGTCGGTCACGCTGACGCCGCAAGAGGCGTTTGCCCTGATCGAGATCATCAAGGGGCCGTCACGACTGGTTGGGCTGGCGCTGGTGCTGCTTAGCCTGGGCTTGATCTGGTGGTTATTGCACCGCCAGCTGGCCCCCATGACGGCAGCATTGACGGTGCTGGACGGCTTTGTGCGCGGCCATCAGTCACCGCAAGCGCTGCCGGTGGTTCGGCCCGATGAAATTGGCCAGTTGGTGGGGGGCTTTAACCGACTGCTTGAACACTTGGTGCAGCAACAACAGGCTTTGCAGGGTAGCGAACTGTTCAAGAAGGCTGTGCTCAATTCGGTCACGGCGGCGATCGCGGTGCTAGACGACAAGGGCAACATTGTGATGGCCAATGAGGTCTGGCAGGGCCGCCTGCCCGACAGTGTTGTTGGGGCCAACTATTTGCAGTCCACGCAGGCTATTGCGGCGGGCCCTGCTTCTACCCAGCAACTGGCACCGGCGCAGGGCATCCAGGATGTGCTCACGGGCCGCTTGCCGCGCTATTACTCCGAATGCGCTTGCCATATCGCCACGGAACAACGCTGGCTTAGCATGAGTGTGACTCCGCTACAGGGTCCAACGCAGCGGGGTGCAGTGGTGTCGTTAGAAGATATCAGCCAGCGCGTCCAGATGGAAGCGCAGGTGCGCGAGTTGGCTTTTTATGACCCGCTGACGGGGCTGCCCAACCGCCGATTGGCGCTGGAGCGCCTAAGCCTGCAGTTGGTTCAAAGCCGTCGCACCAAGACCCGGCTGGCATTGATGTTCATCGACCTGGACCACTTCAAGCCGATCAATGACGAGTTGGGCCACGAGGTGGGTGACTGGCTGCTGCGCGCGGTGGCCGAGCGCGTCCAGGGCTGTTTGCGTGAGTCAGATACCGCCGCGCGCCTGGGGGGTGACGAATTTTTGGTGCTGCTGCCTGACCTGCAGGCGATTGATGCCGCGTTGGCGGTGGCCGAAAAAATCCGGCTGGCGCTGGTGCAGGAATTCGCCACCGACCAAGGGGTGGTGCTGGGGATTTCTTCAAGCATTGGTGTGGCAATTTACCCCGACCATGCGCAGTCCGACAAAGATTTGCTGCGTTTGGGTGACGAAGCCATGTATCGGGCCAAAAAGCGTGGTCGAAACGCGGTTGAGCTGTGTCAAAGTACGCTGCTTGATATGACCGATGGGCTTCCAGCGGATTTTTCCCGGGCACATGTGCATTTGCGTTGGCGGGCGGCCTTTAACAGTGGCCACCCGCAGATCGATCAACAGCACCAGAAATTGTTTGACCTTGCCAATGCGGTGCTGGATGCCAGTTCGCGACGAGATGCACAAATGGGAAACTTTGATGTTGCCTTCTTGCAGTTGCTCTCGCATGCAGTGGAGCATTTCCGCTTTGAGGAAAGCGTTTTGACAGCCGCCGGTTATGCCGATGTGGCGACCCATGTGCAGCAGCATCAGGCACTGCTAGCACAGGCGCAAGCGCTGTACCGCGCGTCGCAACTTGATGACACCGATGCGGTAATCCATGACAAACTGGTTCATTTCCTGGTCAATGAACTGGTGGCTGAGCATATGCTGCAAAGCGATCGCGCCTTTTTTGCTGCTGTCACCAAAGTGGCTTGACAGGCTGGCGGCGTCGCACCGTCTGGGTGGATTTGGCAGTACCATGCAGACCTTCAATTCAATTATTCAGGAGACAAAGCATGCTGGGACTGATGCAAAGCCAACCTCTTTCTATTTCGTCACTGATCGATTTTGCCGAGCGCCACCACGGCGAAGGACAGATTGTTTCGCGTCGGGTTGAAGGTGATATTCACCGCTACACCTACAAGGAATGCGCAGCGCGTTCGCGCCAGCTCGCTAAGGCGCTTGACACGCTGGGGGTAAAGTTTGGCGAACGCGTGGCCTCCATTGCCTGGAACGGCTACCGCCACATGGAGATGTATTTTGGCGTCAGCGGCTCCGGCCGCGTGCTGCACACCATCAACCCACGTATGCACCCGGAGCAAATCGCCTGGGTGATGGGCCACGCGCAAGACCAGGTGGTGTGTTTTGACATGACCTTTTTGCCGATTGCCAAAGCCATTCACGCCAAGTGCCCGAGCGTGCGGCAGTGGGTGGCACTGTGCGACGCCGACAAGCTGCCCGCAGACACGGGTATCCCCGGTCTGGTGAGTTATGAGGCACTGCTGGCGGCCGAATTGGCCAGCTACACCTGGCCCGAGTTTGATGAAAAAACCGCGTCCTCCATGTGCTACACCAGCGGCACCACCGGCAACCCCA
>JAQTSL010000375.1 GCA_028711355.1 Rhodoferax sp. | reverse complement strand
GTGGATGGCGTGCCTACCCAGCGCGATAGCCTGCTCGGCCAGGTACATGACCTGACGCGACACACGGTGGTGATTGAGTTCAATGACTTACCCGCGTTGGAAGCCGCGCTGCAAGCCGGCGACGTGGCCTGTGTGCTGGCCGAGCCGGTCATGACCAACATCGGCATGGTGTTGCCACAGTCCGGTTTTTGGCAGGCTGCCCAAGCCTTGATCCATCAGTATGGCAGCCTGCTGGTGCTGGACGAAACCCACACCTTCAGCAGCGGCCCCGGTGGATACGCCAAAGCCCATGGTTTGCAGCCCGACGCCCTGGTGCTGGGCAAGCCGATTGCGGGTGGCTTGCCGTGCGCGGTCTATGGCATGAGCGCTGAGCTGGCTGCGCGTGCCGTGCAGGCCAAGCGCAACGCACCACCCGGCCACTCGGGCATCGGCACCACGCTGAGCGCCAACCGGCTGACCCTGGCGGCGATGCGCGCCACACTGGCCGAGGTCGCCACTGAGGCGGCTTTTTCGCACATGACGACGCGTTGCACCGAGGTGGCCGACGGTCTGCGCGCCTGCATTGCCCACCATGCTTTGCCTTGGTGTGTGACGCAGGTCGGGGCGCGCTGTGAATTCCAGTTTGGCCCCAATCCGCCTCAGAACGGCAGCCAGGCCGAGTCCCTATTTAACCCTGAGCTGGAGCATCTGATCCATTTGGCCTTGCTCAACCGCGGTATGCTGATCACCCCGTTTCATAATATGCTGCTATGCAGCGCAGCCACCAGCGCCGACGATGTGGCGCAATTGCTGGCGGCTTTTGATGATGTGCTGGCCACGCTGAAAACCGCAGGCGCGGTGTAACACCCGGCCGGTTCTACACTTGCCAAAACTCACTGCCTGGAAACCCGCATGCCGCTGCCCACTGACCCCAGTTCCAACCCTGTGATGAGCCCCGACGACTTTGACGCGCTCGAAGCCATCCTGGACGACCTTCGCACGCGTGACGAAGAGGTGCCACAGTGGGAATTCTGCGAAGGCTTTATCGCTGCGTTGCTGTGCTGCCGCCGCCCGATTGCGCGGTCGGAATACCTGCCTGAGTTGCTGGGCTGTGACGTTGACCCAGAAAACGCGGCAGTTCCCGCTGTGTTTGCCGACGCCCAGCAGTTTGAGCGCTTCATGGACCTGTGGTTGCGCCGCTTTGAAGAGGTGTCCACCGCGCTCGGCGTGCCTGCTGAAACACTGGCCGAAGCCAACACTTACCAGCCTGAGGTGATGGACCTGCGTGGTGCCGTTGCGGCGCTGACGCCCGAACAGCGGGCCGACATGGGCGACGCACCGGTGCCGTCGTTTGGTCAGATTTGGGCCATCGGCTTCATGTATGCGGTCGAATCGTGGCCAGACCAGTGGGCCCTGCCACGTGACCGCGACGCCGCCAGCGTGATTGACGCAGCACTGCAGAGCATCATCGCCCTGACCGAAGACGACACCAATCCGCCCACCGTGTGTGCCTTTGACGACGGCGGCACCCCCAGCATGAGCCAGCAACGCCTTGACGACTTCGCCAGCGCCATTTGGGCGGTCTATGACCTGTACCAGGCGTGGCACAGCATCGGGCCACGGGTCGAAACAATTCGCATGGGTGACAAGACCGGCCGCAACGATCCGTGTCCGTGCGGTAGCGGCAAAAAATTCAAGAAGTGTTGCGGGGCCTGATCACGCCAGGTCTGGCTGCATACGTTGCAGCACCATGGCGGGCGTGATGTCGTTCAGGCAGCGGGTATGTCCCAGCGGGCAGGCGCGTTGAAAGCACGGCGCACAGTCCAGCGGTGGCTGGTAACTCGGGTCTGTCTTGAGCCACAGCACCGTGGCTTGGTCGTTCAAGGGCGGCGTGTGCAAGGGGCTGCTGGAGCCAAAAATGGCCACCTGCGGCACGCCAAAACCGGCCGCCACGTGCATCAGGCCCGAGTCATTGCTCACTATACTTTTAGTAGCCGCTAGCACACACAACGCCTGTGCTAGCGTGGTTTTTCCGGCCAGATCAATGACCGGCGATGGAGCGCCTTGCGACGCTACGCCTTGTGCAATGGCGGCGCACAGGTCCACCTCTTTACCAGAACCCAGCAATACCACGGGCAGCCTGAGCTGACGTGCCAGGTCGGCAAAGTGGCGGGTTGGCCAGCGCTTGGCCGGTCCGTATTCGGCGCCGGGTGCCAGCACGTGATAGCCGCCACGGCACAGGTTCTGCTGGCGCAGTGTGGTTTCTATTTCATCAGCATCAAGCTGCAACTGCGGGCGATCGCGCGCCACCTCGCGGTCGCCACTGAGCGCCGAGTAAAACGCCACCATCGGCACGCGCTGGCCCTTGGGCGGGTTTTTCAGCCGATGCGTCAGCAGGCCAACCCGTGCCTCACCCAAGTAGCCCACGCGCTTTGGAATGCGCGCCAAAAACGGCAACAACGCGCTTTTAAGTGAATTCGGGCAGATGTAGGCGGTGTCGAACTGGCCGTCGATCTGGCGCGCCAGCCGTTGCCGTGCACGCCATTGCAGACCGCCGTGCGCAAACGGAAACTCAATCACTTCGGCCACCTGCGCCATGGCGCGATAGACCGGTGCCACCCACGGCAGGGCACCTACCGTGAGCCGCTCACCGTGCGCTTCCAGACGGCGCAACAGCGGCTCGGTCATGACCGCGTCGCCGATCCATTGCGGGGCAATGACGAGCGAGCGGGTCATGAAATCAGTTGGGGAAAGAGCTGAAGGTCTGTCCCGCAAGTCTCAGGCGGAATCTGACCCCAATTAATGACCCTGGAAATGCTCGCCCGCTTTAAGTTGAAAGACCGTGCTGCAATAGGGGCACGTGGCCTGGCCGTGGTGGGCAACGTCCAGATACACCTTGGGATGGGTGTTGGCCACCTGCATCTTGGCCAGCGGGTTGGGGCAATACACGCCGCCGGCGTGGTTGAGGTCTTTGGCGGCAAGTTCGACAGTTGCTGGTGTCATGGTTTTTCCTATTTGACGTGAAAGTATGGGGTTGTCATGCCGGACCCGATCCGGCATCGATGGATTGAGGATCGGAGTCCGCAATGACCGCCTGTCTCATGTTTCGGTGTGGCTTTGCTGGCATACCGGTTAGACCCTGGCCAACCAGTGCGCATAGGTGGGGTTGCGGCCACTGACGATGTC
>JAQTSL010000074.1 GCA_028711355.1 Rhodoferax sp. | reverse complement strand
ACCACGTTGCTGGAGATGCTGTGCAAAGCCATGCGCGCCCAGTACGACCTGGTCGCCATCACCAACGACATTTACACCAAGGAAGACCAGCGCCTGCTGACCGTCAGCGGTGCGCTACCGGCCGAGCGCATCATGGGTGTGGAGACCGGCGGCTGCCCGCACACCGCCATCCGCGAAGACTGCTCCATCAATCTGGAGGCCATTGACCGCATGCTGGTGGAGTTTCCCAACGCCGACATCGTCTTTATTGAGAGCGGCGGTGACAACCTGGCAGCCACCTTCAGCCCCGAGTTGTCCGACCTGACGATTTACGTGATTGACGTCGCCGCTGGCGAAAAAATCCCGCGCAAGGGTGGCCCGGGCATCACCAAAAGCGACCTGTTTGTCATCAACAAGATCGACCTGGCGCCCTACGTCGGGGCCAATCTGGAGGTGATGGCGGCTGACACCACGCGCATGCGCACCACGCCCAAAGGGCTCAAGCCGTTTGTGTTGACCAACCTCAGAACGCTCAGCGGCCTCGACGAGGTGATCGCGTTCATCGAGGCGCGTGGCATGCTGAATCCAGCTTCATAAGCGACGGCATTCACCTTGAACAGTTGCATTACGTGGCACCCGGTGCCTTTCCAAGCGGGCACGCGCAAGCGCTCGGGATGCATGTAAATGAGCCAAGACTCCAGCAAACCCAATCCTGCTATACACACACCAAGCCATCGCCTCTGCATCGTGAGTGGGTCGAGCGCCTTCATCAGACCACACCTGTATTAATCCTGGCCGTAAGGACGGACGCCCCGGTGATGAGCTGAAACCACAAGGCGATCCTGGCGGCCAGCCCGAAACCTGCAACCGATGCCCCCTTGCTGCGCGCAATCAGCGCAATCGCCAGATGTTTTACGATGCAACGGCTGGCTGAAACACCCGAATGCGCGGCGCAATCTTGGCCAGCGTTTGCCGCGTTGCCACCCGCATGTCATAGTCGGTTTGCAGGTTCAGCCAGTAGCGTGGCTCCATGCTGAAAAACAAGCCCAGACGCAACGCCGTGTCTGCGGTGATGGGGCGTGCGCCGTTGACGATATCGCTGATGCGGCTGGGTGGAACATCCATGTCAGCGGCCAACTGGCGCGCGGTGATGCCCATGGGTTTCATGAATTCCTCCAGCAGGATTTCGCCAGGGTGAATTTCGTCGAGCAAGGTGTCCGTCATGGTCATCTCCAAAAACATTGAATCAGTGGTAATCCACAATTTCCACCCGGTACGCCCCATCGTCATGCCAGGCAAAACAAATGCGCCACTGGTCATTGATGCGGATGCTGTGTTGTCCTTTCCGATCACCCTTGAGCGCCTCAAGCATGTTGCCCGGCGGAATACGCAAACTGTTCAGCTCTGTTGCGGCGCTCAACTGCAACAACTTGCGCCGTGCCACACGTTCGATGTTTTTAAACCGGGCTACCGGCTGGCTACGGAACAAGGCTTCGGTATCGGCACAGGTGAACGAGCGGATCATGACCTGATTTTAATCTGTTATTTGGATTCCGTGTCACGGAACTATGACTGGGCATTCGCAGACACGTCGGTCTGGGCATGCACCTTGGCAAAGGTCAGAATCACCTCGCGGATGAGCTTGCGTTGGGGAATGGGAAGCTTCAAAAACGCCTCAAAAATATCCCGATCCTGGTAGCCAATGCCGCTGTCCCAATGTGAGCGCCGCTGCTCCACTTTGCGCTGGGATTCGGCCCCATAACCCAACTGCTGGACTGGGACGCCCAGCCACTTGGACAGCGTTTCCAGTTTTTTGAAGTCAGGCATGGTTTCGCCTTGCAGCCAGCGACGCACCCCATGCAGCGACATCGGCTTGCCCCAGTGTCGCGTATTGAACTCGCGCTCCAGCACGGCTGGCCGCGCCGAATAGCCTGCGGCAATCATGGCCTGACGTAACTGCTGCGCGAAGAGTTGTTTTGCATCTTGCATGAAGTTACGTTATTTGGAGCGCGCAATCAACTGTCACGCTTGACTTATAGTTACATTTATTACGTTACTAATAATCAAGTTGTTGAGTTCTGGATACCCAAAGGGAGCTCAACGCACGCACCATGGCCAAATCCCTGCTCGAACAACTCCCAGAAATCGTCGCCCAAGGTCGCAAGGTCGCCGAAAAAATCCTTGAGGGACTGGAAAGCCGCCACCGTGTCAGCCTGCAAACCCGCGAAGTGGTGCTGCCCGCCAAAGACAGCGCAGTACAGGACTGGATTACCACGCACAACCGGCAGGCGCAACAGGCCAACGCTGATGCTGAATGGGCCAACCGCCTGATCTACGGCGACAACCTGCTGGCCATGGCAGCCCTGTTGGCGGGCGACGACACCACGCCCAGCCTGCGCGGCAAGGTCGATCTGATCTACATCGACCCACCGTTTGACAGCAAGGCAGACTACCGCACCAAGGTCACGCTACCCGGCATGGAACTGGAGCAAAAGCCCACTGTCATCGAGCAGTTCGCCTATTCCGACACCTGGAGCGATGGCACTGCGTCCTACCTGGCCATGATCACGCCGCGTCTGATCCTGATGCGGGAGTTGCTGGCGGATACAGGCTCCATCTATGTGCATCTGGATTGGCATGTGGGGCATTACGTGAAGGTCGCAATGGATGAGGTGTTCGGAAAGGAAAACTTCCTCAACGAAATTATTTGGCAAAGAACCGGGGCACACAACGATGCTGGAAAGTTCGGTGTTGTTCATGACGTGCTCATGTTTTATCGAAAGGGTTCCACACACAATTTTGAACCAGTGCATGTGCCGCTGTCCGATGAACATCAAAGCACACGATTCAACCAAGTGGATGCTTTAAATGGAAAGCGTTTCTTCGCGGGACCTATTACCGCACCAGGTTCTGGTCCGTCCAGGAAATTCAGAGGTTTGGAATTGGCACCGCCAGACGGTCGTCATTGGAGCTACTCGCAGGAAAACATTGATGTACTGGAAGTGGAAAACAAAATCTACTACTCAAACACGGGCACGCCGTACCTGAAACAGTACATGGACGAGTATCTTGAACAAGGTCGCCGCGTTCAGTCTGTCTGGACAGATTTGTTACCTGCAAAAACTGGTGCAGAAATCCTCGATTACGCGACCCAAAAACCTGAGAAACTGCTCGACCGAATCATTCGAGCCTCCTGCCCCGAAAACGGCCTCGTCGCCGACTTCAACGGCGGCTCCGGCACCGCCGCCGCCGTCGCAGAAAAACTAGGCCGCCGCTGGATCACCACCGATCTGGGTAAACCCGCCTGCATGATCATGCGCAAGCGCCTGATTGACCTGGAGGCCAAGCCCTTCCTGTACCAGGCCATCGGCGACTACCAGCTTGAGGCAGCCAAGGCCACGCTGGGCCGGGATTTCCGTATTGGCGACCTGTCCAACATCGTGCTGTCGCTCTATGGTGCGCTGCCCCTGCCACCAGACGTCAACCCGCAGCGCAACCTGGGGCAGATTGCCAGCATCGACATCAGTGGCGCAGGGGGCCGCAAGGGCAGCAAGACGCTGGTGCTGGCCGATTCACCCAACAAGCTCACCGGTGCGGCCACGCTCAAAAAAGCCATCGCCCAACGTGACAACCTGATGGGCGGCTGGGACCGCGTGGTGGTGCTGGGATGGAATTTTGAGCCCTCCATTGGCGAAACCATCACCGCGCTGAACGATTCGCGGCTGGAAGTGCTGGTGATTCCGCCCGACCTGATGGACCGGCTCAAGAAAAAAGGCGGTATCGACAAGCTGCGCGGGCAGGTGCGCTTCTCTTCGTTGCAATATTTGACGATCCACCCGATTGAGCGCAAGGCAGTTGCCAATGCACCCGATGGTGCCGCGCAAGAAACGCTAACCGTCAAGCTCAAAAACTACGTGCTGCTGTCGCCCGAGGCCATCAACCTGGACGACGCCAACCGCGTCAAGCTGCAGACAGTAGCCAACCAGGAGCCGCTGGCGCTGGTCGAATACTGGGCGGTTGACCCGGACTATGACGGCAAGGTATTCCGCTCGGTCTGGCAAGACTACCGGGGCAACACCGCCAACGATGCCGACGCTCTGCGTGTGGTGACCACTGCCACGGTAACAACACAAGCGAAAACTGGCCCGCGCAAAGTGTGTGTGCGGGTGGTGGATGTGTTTGGGTTTGAGGCGGAAGTAGTGGTGAGTGTCGGTTGAAAATGGAAAAGGCCGTGACCATAAAGGGTTTTTCCGAACTGGCGAAATTGCTTGGGATTGAACGCCACAAACAGTCAAGCGACTCTGGTGTGGCCGTCCCGCAAGCGTCGATTGAAAATTTGGTCAATTCACCACGTGAGACGCTCCATCGACCTAAAACCGAGCAGGCGACCGTGCCAGCCGGTAAAAAAATATCGCGTGTTGTTAAGCGCCAACTCCAGCGCGCCGATCGACCTCAAAAAAAGCCAATCAAGAAGGTGCTGAGACGCAATACCTCTGACGGTATTTTTTGTCCTCTGTGCCGCGCCCAGGCGTCGGAGCTAAATACACACTATCAGCAGGTTCACCCAGTGGAGTGGGTAAACCTGAAGGCGATAGAGAGATCAATATTAAAGAGAAATAACGCCAGACCCGTCATATTCCTTGGCGGAAGCCCTGGCAGTGGGAGACGGCGCTAATGGTGCCAACTTCGGAAATGAGCCGCACGCCAATGTTGCATCACTACACATGGCACAGCGGCCCTGATCTGTCTTTCATCAATCAGCACATGGACAGTTAAACACGCCAGACGCAAAAAGCCATTCATTTCAACTAGGGAACCCCAGCATGAAAACACCCAAGCAACTCAGAAGTGATATTCAAACGCTCACCACTCACTTGTCGCAAGTGCAAGTTGGCTTGCAAGGTCGAGCCAACATCAAGGGGGCTCGCATAGGAAAAGAGTGCAAGCGCACAGCTGATGCGCTTGGCGCACTATTAAAAGATATGCAAGTGCCCGACACTTACAAGGTGGCGGTGGTGGGTCGATTCAAGGCAGGCAAGTCTTTTTTTGTAAACGAATTGCTGGGCATCAGACTTTCCAGCGAGGGCACGCTGCCTGAAACCGCGGCCGTGACCACGTTTCGGTATGGCACCGAGGTGCGGGCCAGCATTCGATTTTTGCGTGCGCAGACCTGGCATGAACTCAAGCAACTGTATGCACAGGATGAACGCAATGTGGACGCGCAACGGGTTCGCAATTGGTTTGAACTCAGCAAGCAAAAAAAGCCAAAAGACAAGGATGGTGTGCCATTGCCAGCGGCACCGCTGCCAGATTTGACGGCGCTTGAGCGGGAATTTATCACTGAGCAAGGCAAAGTGGTCGAACGCCATCTGGCCGCAGGTGCTACCAAAAAAGCGACGATCGAATTTCAGCGTGTACTCAAAGAATACACGTCATCTGGCAGCCCGCTGCACTGCCTAGTCGATTCGATTGAGTTGCAAGCGCCATCTGAGATTTTGGCGCAAGGCGTTGAGCTGATCGATACCCCCGGGCTGGGTGACACCGAGCGGTTTCGCGTGACCTTGACCGAGCAAACGGTGGCCGGTGTGGATGCCGTGTTGTTTCTGACCAAATCAGGGCCCGCCTATGACCAGTCAGAAAAAGAGTTTTTGCTGTCGCTGCTGCGCAAGGGTACGGTGCGTCAGTTGATTGTGGTCATCACCCAATTTGATGAAACCTACACCAAGGTCATCAAGGAGGCCACTGATGACGACGAGGAACCCACCCCCATTGAGCATTGCATTGCGCGCGAACGCTTGCGCATCGAAGCCGCCATTGCCGTCACCTTGAAAGACCTGGCCCAAGACGAATCTCTACAACGGTATCAAGAGCAGTTGGGCGACGTGCCGATCGTCTTCACCTCCGCGCGCTTGCACCGTGATGCAAATGAGAACCGCGGTCTGCCGTTTCAAATGCACCCCCAAGACCCGGGCGGGGTGCGCGATTTGCATCGACGTTTGCTAACACTTCTGAGCAGCGAGTCGCGCCTGGCGCAAACCGCCGAAAATTTGGTGCACGGGGCGCGAACGATTTTGCTGGACTTGCAGTCTGTCATGCAAGCGCGACTCTATGCCTTGAACAACACGCCCAACAAGGAGGTGGCTGAACAAAAGCTGCATACATTTCGCCAGGAATTTGGGCAGGCTGGCCAACGGTTTGCCGGGGCTGTTGAGCAACAAGTCCAATTGCTGAGCACCCGTCTTGCAGAACAAACGCAGCACGATGCCACGATGCTGGAGTTTATTGGCGTGCTGGCCGAGCAACCATTGCGGGACTTTGAATCCAGCGACATGGGCCGTCACTGGCGCACGCGTCGATCGGGATACTGGGGCTACATGACCGGCTTGCAGGGCCAAGTCGCAAACCAAGTGTTCCCCAAGGTGCAACAACTGCTGACTGAGCACACCAACTTGTTTGGTCAATACGCCGCACAGTTTGAGGCACAACTGATCAAACTGGCCAAAGAGAGCGAACGCATCACAACGCAGCTTGACATGGGGGCAGGAGTGCCATTGGATGTCACGGGCCGACTGCGAACCTCACTCAAGCGCACGTTTGAGCGGGCGCAAGAGAAGATGGCCGCTGAGGAATTGAAGGTCTTGCAATTGCTTGAGGATTTTGTCAACGATGAGGTGTCCGATCAAATCACCAACTGCCGCCGCGCTGTGGCCGAGATATGGGACCGTGGCACTGTTGATCGGCAAAACATTGCCGTCAAAGGCTTTTACAGTGAAGTCAGAGGGATGTTGCGCAAAGCCTTGCTGGATTATTTGGGTGACAGCAAAAAGGGCTTTGATGATTTTCTATTGGAGGAAAGCAAAGCAGCGCCCCGCGACGCGCTGGACGATGTGCAGTTGCTGCTGGAACAAACATCTGACCACATTCTGTCGGCAACCACCGAACACCTGGCTGAAATGGCAGAGTCGGCGCAGGCACTGATTGCACAAATTGATGCCGAGGTGGTTCAAGTTCTAGACTTGACACAAAGCCTGGCTTTCGTACCGACCGAAAAGTTGAAACCTGTTGCCGCTACGCCAGTGGTGCCCACCGTCAAACCTACAGCGCACTTGGATACAGCAGACGCTGCGCCCAACGGTTCTAACGATGTGGCGGCGTCTGCCTTGGCGGCTTTACCGCTGATTTCAGGAACTGACTGGTCTGCGCAAGTGCGCACCCAAGCCACGGTCATGGTGAAGCGCTTGCAACTCATCGAAAACGCCACCGGATGGCCGCTTGAGCGATTGTTTGAACCGCGATTTTTGCAAGGTTCACTTCGCCTGTCGCTGGTTGACCCCTACTTGCACACCGTTAACCAACTACGCAATTTCAACGAGTTTTTGGTGCACGTGGCCGAGTGCGCCCACCCCAAAGAAATGGAGGTGGTGACGACACAGGCACCAGCAGAATTGCTCGAACGCCAAACGCATGATTTCGCCGCTGCAACGCGGGATATGTTTGATCAATTTGGCGTGGCGTTGACGATTCGGTTTGACATCGGCTTGCATGACCGCTGGTTGGCCACCGATCACGGCGTGTTGTTCAAATTGGGGCGTGGGCTATATGTCTATAAACCCGCCACGGGGCTGGCCGCACATCGACCAGCACTCAGGCGGGTACGTGCGACGGAAAATGACGTATTTGTCGTCCCTGGCCATGCACTGGTTTAGTGAGTCACGTCAGGCGCGTGCCGTCACCTTGTGCACCGTCGCACGCGTGGGTGCCGCAAAGGCTTGTTCAGCCAATTCACGCTTGCTTTGCAGCAGCAATTCAATTTCGGATGGTGTCAGATCCCTCGGTGCGGGCAAGGTACCGAGCCTCTGATTCAGTAAGCGCGTCGAAGGCGTGAGCGAATCGTCCCATCCACCAGTTTTCAAGTTCTGAGCCATGCTGATGCCTCAATTCACACTCGCCGATAAGAAGCAGCTACGCCACGGCCAGTTCCCGCACATGGCGCAGGCTGTCCTTGAAGGCTGCTTTGGCAATTTTCAAGTCGTAATCCGCTTGCAAATTCAGCCAGTATTGCGGACTTTGACCAAAGGCTTGCCCCAGGCGCAGCGCAAGCTCGGCTGTCACCGGCTTGTCGCCCTTGAGGACATGCGACACCCGCATGGGCGACACACCAATGGCATCCGCAAACGCCGCCTGCGTCAGTGCCATATCGTCCAAAATTTCACGCAAATATTCACCGGGGTGAATGGCTGGCAGACCGTTGGTCAATTTCAAATTTTTCATGAAGCAGTCACTGTATTAACAGATTTGTCCTATTTCCAGAAAGTATCCACATGATGGAATCTGACCCACTCGCTCTCTCCACCGCCCTGACCGCCAAAACCCGCCAGCTCTGCCTGGGCCTTGAATCCGGCGCGGCTGACATTCTGGAGCTGGTGACGCCCACCACCGCCGAGCTGCTACTGTGGTGGTTTGGCGAGGACATGGTGCTGGCCCGCAGTGGGCTGAACTTTCACATCGGGCAAAAGCAGGCTATTCTGAACGCCATCGTGGCGCATGAAGTGCTGGGCAAAGACGCAGCGCACTGGACACTGCTGGATTTGTACAAGGCTTGCGCACCCGATGCGTTGCTGGGCGGCACACGGCTGAATGAGGTGGCGCAGGCCAAACACGCACACCCCAAATACTGCTTCAAGATGGCCACCGGCACCGGCAAAACCTGGGTGTTGCAAGCGCTGTTGATCTGGCAGTTGCTCAACAAAACAGAGGCTCTGGCTGAAGGCGTTGACGATGCGCGTTTTACCCGTCAATTCATGGTGGTGGCGCCCGGCTTGATTGTTTACGAGCGGCTGCTGGACGCGTTTTGCGGCAAGCTGAGTGTGAACGCGTTGGGTGGTGTGTCGGGCGCACGGGACTTTGCCACGTCTGACACTGTCCGCTTTGCCGACCTGTTTGTGCCCGATGTTCATCGTGACGCGGTGTTTGCCTTTGTGCGTGGCAATGTGTGCAGCAAGACCGAGATTGGCCTCAAAGCGACTGGCAACGGCATGATCGCCATCACCAACTGGCATCTGCTGAATGAGGGTGATGTTGCAGAAGATGTGGAAGAAGTCCAGGCGCTGGGTGCGCCGCTGGAGGCGCAACAGGTGGTGAACGCCGTGTTGCCACTCACGCCCGGACGCGCTACCGGCAACAGCCTGGAGGTGCTCGACCGTCGTTATGCGCGTGGCAATGTGCTGGAATTTTTGGCGAGCCTGCCCGAGCTGATGGTGTTCAACGACGAGGCGCACCATATTCATGAATTCAAGCGCGAGGGCGAAAGCACCGAGGTGGAATGGCAAAAGAGTTTGTCCAAAATTGCCGCCAGCAAGGGACGGCGTTTTGTGCAAATGGACTTTTCTGCCACGCCGTACAACGATGTCGGCTCGGGCAAGACCAAACGCAAGATTTACTTCCCACACATCATCACCGACTTTGATTTGAAAAGCGCCATGCGCGCCGGCTTGGTGAAGTCGCTGGTGTTGGATCGGCGCAAAGAGATTGGCGCGTTGCCGCTGGATTTCAAAGCCGCGCGGGACGAATCTGGACAACCGGCTTTAAGCGAAGGCCAGCGCGTGATGCTGCGTGCCGGGTTAAAGAAACTGCGCAAGCTGGAAGCTGACTTTGCCGCGCTGGACCCCACGCGTCACCCCAAAATGCTGGTGGTGTGCGAAGACACCACGGTGTCACCCCTGGTGGCCTCTTTTTTACAAGACCAGGAGGGGCTGCGTGAAGATGAGGTGATGACCATTGACTCGGGCAAAAAAGCCGAACTGGGTGAAAAAGACTGGGAGCCGATGCGGGAGCGGCTGTTCAGTGTGGACCACCACACGACGCCGCGTGTCATCGTCAGCGTGCTGATGCTGCGCGAAGGCTTTGATGTGAACAACATCTGCGTCATCGTACCGCTGCGCAGTAGCCAAGCGCAGATTTTGCTGGAGCAGACCATTGGCCGGGGCTTGCGGCTGATGTGGCGTGATGACGAATACACCGACCTGAAGCGTGAAAACCGTGACCGCATCAACGCGGGGCAAGAGCCTGGCAGCTTGCTTGACGTGCTCTCTATTGTGGAACACCCGGCCTTTCAGTCGTTTTATGACGAGTTGATCAAGGAAGGGCTGGCAGGTACAACTGGTGACGACATGGATAACACCAGTGCCACAGGTGACATCATGGCCGCCGAGTTGCGCACAGACTACGAGACGTTTGATTTCGGCATTCCGTTCATCCTGCAAGAAGCTGACGAGGTGCGTGACCACACGCCGATGGATTTGTCTGCCCTGCCCGCTTTTACCGCCATGCCGTTTGAGCAACTGACCGGCTTGCTGGGCAAGGGCGACACCTTCATCTCGCAAGACCTGCAAAGCGCCACGCTGTTTGGCGACTACCGGGTGGATGGCGCAGTCATGAACGTGGGGGGCTACAACGAATATTTGAGCCGCCTGACACGGCGCATCAGCCAGGCGTTAAGTGAACCCATGCCAAAAGGCAACAAAATCGCCACGCACTTGGCAAAACCCTATCTGCAAGTGAACACGGCAGAGCTGACGGGTTGGTTGGACGACTACATCTGGTTGCACCTGTTTGGCGCAGATTTCAACCCGCTGGACGGCGAAAACTGGCGCGTGTTGCTGCTGCAACCGGTTGTCGATCACATCACCAAGGTGTTTGCGGTAGCCTTGCTTGAATCCGAACAAAAGCACGTCACCGGCCAGACCGAGGTGCATGCACGCTACCTGTCTGAAGTGCCCAAGCTGGTGATGCGCGAATCCAATTCGGTGGCGGTGTCCAAATGCATCTACACCCGCCTGGCATGGCCCGCGCGTAATGGCGGGCTGGAGCGCACCTTCATCCACTGGGCGCAGGCCGACGCGCAGGTGCTGGCGTTTTGCAAAATCAGCGAAAACCGCCACACCTTTGCCCGCCTGCGGTATGTGAAAGAGGATGGCTTGCCTGCGTTTTATTCACCCGACTTTTTGCTGCGCACGGGGGATGCCATTTATCTGGCAGAAACCAAGGCCCAGCAGCAAACGAATCACCCCAACGTGCAGCGCAAGTACAAGGCTGCTGTGGCCTGGTGTGAGCGCATCAACACTATGCCCCCAGAACACCGCAGTGGCTTGCCCTGGCATTACGTGCTGCTGGCTGAAAACGTGGTGTATGAGTGGCAGGCCAAAGGGGCGCGCCTGGCAGAGCTGCTGGACTACGCCAAACTGCGCCCGCTGAACCAAGCCTCTTTGCAGCAAAGCCTGCTATAAAAATCTGGCCGGGCGAATTGGTCAATTCAGTAACCCCACTAACAAATCCGCGGCAACTGCTCACCCGCCAGCCAGTCAACGATGCGCCGCCCACCAAAGGCGGTGGTGAGTTGCACAAAGTGGTGGTCATCGGCCATGGCTTCACCAATGACAGCGGCATCAACACCCTGCGGATGGGCGCGCATGGCTGCCAGCACACGCGGCGCGTCGGCACCCGCGCAGATCACGATCAGCTTGCCTTCGTTGGCTACATACAGCGGGTCCAGCCCGAGAAATTCACACGCGGCGGCAACCACCGGTTTGATCGGGATGGCTTTCTCGTGCAGCATCATGCCAACGCCGCTTTGCCCGGCGATTTCGTTCAGCGTGGAGGCCAGCCCGCCGCGCGTAGGGTCACGCAGGCAGCGTACGTCGGCACCGGTCGCCAACACCGTTGCAACCAGTGTGTGCAGCGCCGCGGTATCAGACTGGATCACGGCGTCAAACGACAGGTTTTCGCGCTGGCTCATGATGGCCACGCCGTGGTCGCCCAGGGTGCCAGAGACGATGATGGCGTCGCCCGGGCGCACGCGCGCGCCGCCCAGCTCAACACCGTCGGCCAGCATGCCAACACCGGTGGTGGTGATGAAGATGCCGTCACCCTTGCCGCGCTCGACCACCTTGGTGTCGCCGGTGACCACCGGCACGCCAGCGGCGTTGGCAGCGATTGCCATCGACTCGACGATACGCGCCAGATCACCCAGCGCAAAGCCTTCTTCCAGAATGAATCCTGCTGCCAGATACAGCGGCGTGGCCCCCATCACCGCCACGTCATTGACGGTGCCGTGTACCGACAGACAGCCGATATCACCGCCAGGGAAAAACAGCGGGGACACGACATGGCAGTCGGTGGACATCACCAGCCGGGCCGGTTTGCCGTCGATCACCGGGGCGGGCAGCACCGCACCGTCGTTGCCCTGGCCCAGGTAATCATTGCCCAGATGTTTGGCAAACAGCTCCGAGATGAGTTGCACCATGGCGCGCCCGCCCGAGCCGTGCGTCATGTCAACGCGCCCGTGTTTCAGATCAAGCGGCCGTACGTAACCACGTTTGACGTCACTCATGACTGGCTTCCTCTTCCTTCAGCGCGGGTTTCATGTCTTTGTAGCGGCCGTAGCTGTAGTGCGCGGCACACGCGCCTTCGCTGCTGACCATACACGAGCCGACCGGGTTCTCTGGCGTGCAGACGGTGCCAAAAATCTTGCAGTCCTGCGGGCGTTTGACGCCGCGCAAAATGGCACCGCATTCGCAGGCCTTGTTGTCAGGCACCGACTTGTAGTCCATGGAAAAACGCCGCTCGGCGTCGAACGCGCCATATTTTTCACGAATCTTCAGCGCCGAATACGGCACCACCGACAAGCCGCGCCATTCGAATTCGCTGCGCAGCTCAAACACCTCGGCAACCCGGTCTTGTGCCTTGCGATTGCCGTCGCGGCTGACAGCGCGGGAAAATTCGTTTTCCACTTCGGCACGGCCTTCGTTGACCTGCAGAATCAGCATGGCGATGGCCTGCATCACATCCAGCGGCTCAAAACCGGCAATCACCACCGGCTTGCGGTATTCCTCGGCAAAAA
>JAQTSL010000073.1 GCA_028711355.1 Rhodoferax sp. | reverse complement strand
GCGCAATGACACACTCGGCAACCAGACTTGTGCGGTCAATCAGCGCTTCTTCCATTGGGAGCTTATCTTCCGGCTTCATGCCAAGGCTGGTGGCATTGATGGCCATGGATAGAGGGAACCGCAATCGTGTTTGAAAGTAGTCACCGTGCGTCACCTATGTTCACGGCTCGCCCAAGCGCAGCCCGTGCGAGCAAACGAGTCGAGTCCAAGGTGGGCAAGGCGCAATTCCCATCGTTCACGATCAGTGGGATCTCGGTGCACCCGAGTATGACGGCATCGCAGCCTTGCTCTTTGAAACCGTGAATGACTGACTGGAAGTAAGCGATGCTTTCCGGTTTGGCGATCCCGTAGACAAGTTCGTTCATGATGATGCGGTCGATTTCATCGCGCTGAAGCGCGTCGGGTCTAACGCACTGCAGGCTTCGCGCCTCCAGCTTTTCTGGATAGACCGCGCTGTCAACCAGCCAGCGAGTACCCGTCAGACCCAGGCACTTGTAGCCGCGCTCATAGGCGGCCAATGCCACGACCTCGGCGATGTGCAGCCAAGGCAGCGGGGAGCGAGGCTCAACGTATGAGAACGCTTGGTGAATCGTGTTGTCGGGACAAATGAGAAAGTCCGCCCCCGCACTTGCCAGTTTTCTGGCCGAAGTCAGCATCAGTTCACCGACACCCTCCAGGTCTCCACGGTCAAGGCAGCTCACATAGTCAGCGAGCGATGGCGTGTGCATCGAGACTTCCGGATGGGCATGCGGACCGAGCAGTGCGGCACCTTCTGAACAGATGGTTCGATAGCAAAGCGCTGCGCCCTCGGCGGAACAACCCACAATTCCGATATGTAATGTCATGGGAATGATGTGGAGTTTTGTGACGGCTATGGCGCTGTGTTCGCTATCTTTGTGATTGGTAGTACTCAGCGATCAATCACGAGACCAGCGCGCTAGCGCTCAGAGAAAGCGAGATTTGCACCCAGCCCAGCAAACGTCGCCGCAAAGCTTCTACGGAGCCAATTTTGAACGATCGACGACTCAATGACCCGGGTGCGCAAGCCATGCGCCATGACACCATAGACAACAAAAACTGCAAATGTCATTCCCATGAAAACACCGCTCAGAAGGAGCAGTTGATTGAGCGATGACGGTGCTTCAACGTTGACGAACTGCGGCAGAAATGCCAAGAAGAAAATGGTGAGTTTCGGGTTCAAAACATTCAGGAGCATGGCGCGAATGACCAATCGCTTGGCAGTCACTTTGGGTGCCATATGGTCTATGGCGAAGGCGGTCTTGTCTTGCCAAGTGGCATAGGCAATGTAGAGCAGGTAAAGCACCCCGGCGATTTTCAGAATTTGAAAGGCCATGGCACTGGTATGCATGACGGCGGCCAAACCCAGCACCGTGGCAAGCAGATGGGGCAGGATGCCCAGTGTGCAACCGAGCGCGGCCCAAAGGCTTGCTTTCCTGCCTTGCGCGATACCAGTTGAGACGGTGAAAAGTACGCCTGTGCCTGGAATCAGTACAACGACCAGAGATGTAATCAAAAACTCGACAGAAATCATTGAATGCTCCAGAAGGATGTGCCACGGGAAAAATCAGACCCACTCATTTTCATATTTTTGCCAGACCAGCGTCATCGTATCCAGTGGGTCGTGGTTGAGCATAAACCGTGGTCCACAGCGCCGCCAGCACGATCAACCCGCCACCAATCCAGCCGCTGAGGCTGAGCGACTCGCCCAGCCAGAGCACCGCAAACAGCGCGCCAAAAGCGGGTTCGCTGCTGGTCAACAAGGCGACCCGGCTGGGTGAGCTGTGTTTCAGCGCCCAGTTTTGCGCAAAAAAGGCAAAGATGGTGCAGCCCAATACCAGATATAGGCTGGCCTGCCAGAAAGCGCCGCTTTGTGGCAGCGGCGGCAAACCGCCAGGCAGGCACAGCGCCAGCAACAGACTGCCAAAGCCAATCACGGCCGCCTGCACGGCGGTCAGCGCCAGCGCCGGTGCGCTGCTGTGGCGGGTCAGTTTGCTGGTCTGGCAGACGGTGATGGCGCGCACCACGGCAGCGGCCAGCATCAGCGCGTCGCCCAGGCCCGGCGCACCGGCCAGGCCGCCACTGAGCAGGGCCGCCCCCAGCAGCGAGAGCCCGGCAAACACAAACATCGCCTGCGCCGGGCGACTGCCCAGCAGCCACCACTCGACAAACGGCGTAAACACCACACACAGGCTGATCAGGAACGCGGCATTGCTGGCCTGGGTATGCGCCACGCCAAAGGTTTCGCACAGAAAAATGCCCAGCATCAAGACCCCCAAGGGCAAGCCGGTGCGCAGGGCATCGCGCCGCTGCCGGGCGCTGGTGCGCCACAGGGCGGGCAGCAGCAACACAAAAGTCAGGATGAAGCGCACCGCCAGAAAACCGAGCACCGGGTAAAAAACCAGTGCGCCTTTGGCTACGCCATAACTGGTGCCCCAGACCACGGCGACCAGCAGCAGGGCGATATCAGACAAACGGAGCAGGCTTTTGGGCTGCGCCAGGGTGAGGGTGTTCATGGGTGTTTGGCGTGGACTTTTGAATCAGAAAAATTATCGATTTCATTCCCGGTTGTGATAATCCATCCAGATAGAACAAGACTTGTGTGCCATGAGCATCAATAACCAACTCGATTGCCTGCCGGACATGGCGGTGTTCGCCCGCGTGGTCGATTGCGGCAGCTTCTCCGGGGCGGCGCGTCAACTGGGCCTGACGCCGTCGGCGGTGAGCCGGCAAATCGCCCGGCTGGAAGGTGTGCTGCGGGTGCAACTGCTGGTGCGCACCACCCGCAAACTGAGCCTGACCGAGGCCGGCAATGCCGCCTACTTACGTTGCCAGGACATGGTGGCCGCCGCGCGTGAGGTGCTGGCGCTGAGTGATACCCACACCGCCACGCCACGCGGTCTGGTGCGGGTCAGCATGCCAAAAGCCTTTGGCCGTCTGGTGGTGCACCCGCTGATGCCGGCCTTTTTGCGCCAGTACCCCGAGGTGGATGTGCAACTCATCATCACCGACCGCACGGTGGATTTGTTTGAGGAGGGTATTGACCTGGCGATTTGCATCACCGAAACACCACCGCTCGGCCTGGCCGGTCGGCCGCTGTTGCGCATTCGCCACATGGTGTGTGCCAGCCCGGCCTATCTGGCTGCGCACGGAACACCAACCCACCCGCGCGATCTGGCGCAGCACAGTTGCCTTTACCTGGGCGAAAACGCGCTGGATCGGCATTGGCGTTTTGGCCGTGCGGGTGAAGAGATCAGCGTCAAGGTGAGTGGCCGCTACGTCGCCAACCACAGCGAGGTGCGGCTGGAGGGGGCGTTGCAAGCGCTGGGCATCGCCAGCCTGCCGGAATTTACCGCTCAGGCCAGTCTGGCTGCCGGAACGCTGGTGCCGGTGCTGGCCGATTGGCAGCACCTGACCCATTACGCCGGTACGGCCTGGCTGCTGTACCCGCCCAACCGTTTTCTGGCGGCGAAACTGCGGGTGTGGATTGATTACCTGGTGGCGGGGTTGGCGACTTGACGGCATCAAAGCCGGGGCGATGGGACTGGATACGTCAAAACAAAAAGTACCGCTGCGTCATTGGCAAGCTCACCGCCGGTTCGCAGGTGAGCAGCTCGCCGTCGGCGCGCACGCTGTAGGTTTGCGCGTCGATCTCCATCTTGGGCAGGTAGGCGTTGTGGATCATGTGCTGCTTTTGAATGCTGCGGATGTTGCGCACGGCACTCACATTTTTGGCCAGGCCATAGCGCTCTTTGATACCGGCGTTTTCACCCGCGTGCGAGACAAACGTGATCGAGCCGCGCGCCAGCGCGCCGCCAAAGCTGCCAAACATCGGCCGGTAATGGACCGGCTGTGGTGTTGGGATGCTGGCGTTGGGGTCGCCCATGGCGGCCATGGCGATGAAGCCGCCTTTGAGGATGAGCGCGGGCTTGATGCCAAAGAAGGCTGGCTTCCAGACCACCAGGTCGGCCCATTTGCCAACCTCGATGCTGCCCACTTCATGTGCCATGCCGTGGGTCAGCGCCGGGTTGATGGTGTATTTGGCGATGTAGCGTTTGACGCGGTAGTTGTCGTTGCGCTGTAGTTCTTCAATCGGCTCGTTCCGATCCGCAGGGGGTGCCAGCCAGCCGCGCTGCGCCTTCATCTTGTGCGCCGTCTGCCAGGTGCGGATGACGACTTCACCGACCCGGCCCATGGCCTGGCTGTCGCTGCTCATGATGCTGATGGCACCCAGGTCGTGCAGGATGTCTTCGGCGGCAATGGTTTCCTTGCGGATGCGGCTTTCGGCAAAAGCCATATCTTCGGCAATGCCCGCGTCCAGGTGGTGGCAAACCATCAGCATGTCCACGTGTTCGTCCAGCGTGTTGACGGTGTAAGGGCGTGTCGGGTTGGTGGAAGACGGCAGCACGTTGGGTTCGCCCACCAGCTTCATGATGTCGGGCGCGTGGCCACCGCCGGCGCCTTCGGTGTGAAAGGTGTGGATGCTGCGGCCCTTGAAGGCGGCCAGCGTGTCTTCCACAAAGCCAGATTCATTCAAGGTGTCGGTATGGATCGCCACCTGGGTGTCGGTCAGTTCAGCCACGTTCAGGCAGTTGTCAATGGCCGCCGGCGTGGTGCCCCAGTCTTCGTGCAACTTCAATCCCAACGCACCGGCATCAATTTGCTCGTGCAGCGCAGCGGGCAGGCTGGCGTTGCCCTTGCCCATAAAGCCCAGGTTCATGGCAAAGCCGTCGGCGGCCTGCAGCATGCGCTCAAGGTGCCACGGCCCCGGTGTGCAGGTGGTGGCAAAGGTGCCGGTGGCTGGGCCGGTGCCGCCGCCGGTCATGGTGGTGATGCCGCTGCTTAGAGCCTCTTCAATCAGTTGCGGGCAGATGAAGTGGATGTGGCTGTCAAAGCCGCCAGCGGTGACGATGGAGCCTTCACAACTGATGATCTCGGTGCCCGGGCCGATGATGATGTCCACGCCCGGTTGGGTGTCGGGGTTGCCGGCCTTGCCAATGGCGACGATTCGGCTGTCCTTGAGGCCGATGTCGGCCTTGATGATGCCCCAGTGGTCGATGATCAGGGCGTTGGTCATGACGGTATCGACCGCCCCTTCGACCCGGCTGCGCTGGCTTTGCGCCATGCCGTCGCGGATGGTCTTGCCGCCGCCAAACTTCACTTCTTCGCCATAGCCGCCTGCGCCCAACGTCAGGTCGGCTTCGACCTCGATGATCAGGTTGGTGTCGGCCAGGCGCACCCGGTCGCCCACGGTGGGGCCAAACATTTCAGCGTAGGCGCGTCGTCCAATCGTTGCCATCTCAATACTTTCAAAAATAATAGCTGCTTGCGCCTATTTCATAAGGGCTAGCGGCATAAAAAACCATAAATTCTGGGGTTTGCCAAAAGCCTGCGTTAAAGCTTTCCCATCACCAGACCGCGAAAGCCGTAAACGATGCGGTCTCCCGCGTAGTCCACCAGTTCCACCGTGCGTTGCTGGCCGGGCTCAAAACGCACCGCCGAGCCCGATGCAATGTTCAGCCGCATGCCTTGCGCGGCAGCACGGTCAAAGGCCAATGCGCCGTTGGTCTCGGCAAAGTGGTAGTGCGAGCCGACCTGAATCGGACGGTCAGAGGCGTTCACCACCACCAAAGTGTGGGTGCGCCTGCCGGGGTTGAGTGTGTGGCCAGAGCCGTCGGTGAACAGTTCGCCAGGAATCATGGAAGCCTCGTTCAAATTTTTCAAAGTGAAAACCGGGTCGTGGTCCGCAATGGCAGCCTTTTCATTGATCTGGAGCGACTTTGCGCGCATGGCAGTTAAACAATCGGCTGATGCACGGTGACCAGCTTGGTGCCGTCGGGAAAGGTGGCCTCGACCTGGATGTCGGGAATCATCTCGGCGATGCCGTCCATGACATCGGCGCGGGCCAACAGCGTGCGGCCAAAGCTCATGAGTTGCGCCACGGTTTGGCCGTCGCGCGCACCTTCCATGATGGCGGCACTGATGAAAGCCACCGCCTCGGGGTAATTGAGCTTCAGGCCACGGGCTTTGCGCCGCTCAGCCAGCAGGCCAGCGGTAAAGATCAGCAACTTGTCTTTTTCTCTTGGTGTGAGTTCCATTTAAGTTGAACAGCAAATCCCGTGCCTGAAAGTTTTGGCTTGAACCCGCGCGGCATGCGGTCTGTGCGGCCTCCTCATACTGGAGTACCAGAAATCGTCGGTCGCCCAGACCGCCTACCGCGCTAGCTGCCTTGGGAATTCAACCCTCCCGGTTTCCCAGTGAGGCGTCTAGCGGCGTGCACTGCGGGTAAAAGCTGACGATGCTGGCATCACAAGCAAACCCGTGGCATGAATTCTGCGGTACTGGTGGGGTGAACACCGCAGCCCCAGCCCTTGCCCCCACGTCCGTCGAGCCCGGCGCGCCGCAGCGCATCACCTTGGTGCGTCGGGACTACAACGGCTGGGTGGCCTCTGAAACGCTCGAAGACTACGCTTTGCGCTTCACACCGCACGGCTTCAGAAAATGGTCCGAATGGCAGGTAGCCCAGACCGCGTTGGGCGGAGCTGCTGCGTTTTTGATACTGGAGGCGGTCGGTGCCACGCTGTTGGTGCAGTATGGCTTTGTCAACGCTTTCTGGGCCATTCTGGCCACCGGGCTGATCATTTTTTTGGCGGGGTTGCCGATCAGCGTCTATGCGGCGCGCTACGGCGTGGACATGGACTTGCTCACCCGCGGCGCGGGCTTTGGCTACATCGGGTCGACCATCACGTCGCTGATCTACGCCTCGTTCACCTTCATCTTCTTTGCGCTGGAGGCGGCGGTCATGGCCTACGCACTGGAGCTGGCGCTGGACATCCCGCCGCGTTGGGGCTATCTGATCTGCTCGTTGGCCGTGATCCCGCTGGTCACGTTTGGTGTGTCCACCATCAGTCGATTGCAAGTGTGGACACAACCCCTATGGTTGCTGATGTTGCTGGTGCCCTTTGCCTATGTGCTGTGGCGTGACCCGGGTGCGTTTGCCGGCATTGCGCACTATGTTGGTGAAAAGGGAAAGGCAGATGTGTTTTCCCTGCCTCTGTTTGGTGCGGCATTGACCGTGGGCGTGGCGCTGATGACGCAAATGGGCGAGCAGGCCGATTACCTGCGCTTCATGCCCAAGCGCACCCCGGCCAACCGCTGGCGCTGGTGGCTGGCGGTGCTGTGGGGCGGGCCGGGTTGGGTGCTCTTTGGGGTGTTGAAGATGCTGGGCGGTACCTTGTTGGCCTATCTGGCGATCAGCAATGCCGTGCCAATTGACCGTGCGGTCGATCCCAACCAGATGTACCTGGCAGCGTATGAATATGTGTTTCCCGACTACGGCTGGGCGGTGGCTGCCACGGCCTTGTTTGTGGTGCTGTCGCAGATCAAGATCAACGTCACCAACGCATACGCGGGCTCACTGGCCTGGAGCAACTTTTTCTCACGCCTCACGCACAGCCACCCGGGGCGCGTGGTGTGGGTGGTGTTCAATACGCTGATCGCTTTTGCGTTGATGGAAATGAATGTGTTTGCCGCCCTGGGCGAGGTGCTGGGTTTGTACGCCAACATTGCCATCGCCTGGATGATGGCTGTGGTGGCAGACCTGGTTATCAACAAACCGCTGGGCTTGTCGCCAGCGGGCATCGAGTTCAAACGCGCATACCTGTACGACATCAACCCGGTGGGTGTGGGTGCCATGGCGCTGGCGTCGTTGTTCTCGATCGTAGCCTACCTGGGATTCTTCGGCCCAATTGCCCAAGCCTTTTCAGCGCTGATTGCCATGGGCACGGCGCTGGTAGCTTCGCCCCTGATAGCCTTTGTGACGCGCGGAAAGTATTACCTGGCGCGGCCCCACACCACCGATGCCGTGCACGCGCACCACGGGCGGCAAAGCTGTGTGATCTGCCAGCGCGACTACGAGCCGCCTGACTTGGCGCAGTGCCCGGCTTACCAGGGCGCGATCTGCTCGTTGTGCTGCACGCTGGATGTGCGCTGTGGTGATCTGTGCAAGCCCCATGCGTCGCTGGCGGTGCAATGGCGTGGCATCTTGCACGGCTTGCTGCCGCGCGCCGCCTGGTCCTATGTGGACAAGGGGCTGGGCGGGTTCCTGCTGCTGATGGCGGTGACTGCGCCCTTGCTGGCCAGTGTTTTTGCCGTGTTGTACGTGCAAGAGCTGCGCACACTGACGCAAGCGGTGGCCGATGAGCGGATGTTGCAAGCTTCGGTCGATGCTTTGCGCTCTGGCTTTACGCACGCTTATCTGGCGCTGCTGCTGGTGGCCGGGCTGGTGGCGTGGTGGGTGGTGCTGGCGCATCAGAGCCGTCAGGTGGCGCAACAGGAGTCGAATCGACAGACCCGCCTACTGCTACGAGAAATAGAGTTGCACAGTCAGACAGATCAAGCGCTACAGCATGCCAAGCGGGTTGCCGAAGAAGCGCGCGCAGCGGCCGACCAGGCCAATCAGGCGAAAAGCCGCTACATCAACGCGATTAGCCACGAACTACGCACGCCGCTCAACAGCATCCTGGGTTATGCCCAACTCATGGGGCAAGACCCTGGCATTCCGGTGCACCGGCAACAGGCGGTGAGCGTGATCCAACGCGGTGGCGAGCACTTGTTGTCGCTGATTGAAGGCACGCTGGACCTTGCCCACATTGAGGCCGGCCGACTGACGTTGAATGTGAAGCCGATGCGCTTTGAAGACGTTGTGTTTGACATTGCCAGCTTGTTTGAGCTGCAGGCCAAAGAAAAGGGGCTGGCGTTTCATCTGGACATCGTTGGCAAATTGCCGCAGGTGGTGCGTGCTGATGAAAAACGGGTACGCCAGATCGTCATCAATCTGCTGGGCAATGCGATCAAGTTCACCGTGAAAGGTCATGTCACCCTGCGTTTGCGCTATGCGCGTGAGATGGCGCATCTGGACATCGAAGACAGTGGCCCCGGCCTGACCAACGCGCAGATGGAGCGCATTTTTGAGCCCTTTGAACGCGCTGCCCATGCCGGCTCCACCACGCAGGGTGCGGGGCTCGGGCTGACCATTGCAAAAATGCTGACGGACTTGATGGGCGGGCAAATGACCGTTTCAAGTGTGGCAGGGCTGGGCTCCACCTTTAGCGCCAGGCTGTTCTTGCCCGAGGTACACGCTGCTCCTGAGGCCAATGTGTATTGGCCCGCCACCAAACATGAAAACCGTTTGTTCGTGCGCCGCCCAAGGCGCGGCTATGTGGGCATGCGCCGACAGATTTTGGTGGTGGACAACGACGCAACCGATCGCGAGTTGCTGTGCAAGGTGCTGCAACCACTGGGCTTTGAGGTACGCACAGCGGCCAGCGGACACGACTGTCTGGACCTGCTGGCAGCAGGCCATCAGCCAGAGGTGATTTTGATGGACCTGGCCATGCCCGGCATTGATGGCTGGGAAACCATCCGCCGGATGCGCGACATGCTCGAACGCAGCGGGCGCCCGCAGCCGGCCACGGCCATTGTGTCCGCCAACGCCTTTGACCGGGGGCTGGACAACAACCTGGGCATCCCCAGTGAAGATTTCATCTTGAAGCCGGTGCGCCACACAGATTTGCTGGACTGGCTGGAAAGTCGCCTCAAACTAACTTGGCTGGAGCGCGCTGAACCAGCGGCCACCCGGCCAGTGCCAGGCAGCACCGAGCTGGTCTATCCGCTGCGGGCTCAACTGGTGGCGCTGCGTGAGCGCGTCACCCTGGGTTATTACCGCGGTATCCTGAATCTGCTGGAAGAAATTGAAACAGAACAGCCGCACTGCGCCGCCTTTGTGGCATCCCTGCGCGAGCAGGCCAGGCAGTTCCAGTTTGAAGCCATGCTGGCTCGCTTGACGGATGTTGTCGATGCAAACTAGCGCGGCACCTGCCCTGTCGCGGATTCAGGTGAACCGAACCCTGGACCGTGCCAACAGTGACGTGGTGTTGATTGTGGACGACGTGCCCGACAACCTGGCGGTGCTGCACGACGCGCTGGACGAATCGGGTTACACCGTGCTGTTGGCCACCAGCGGTGAAGCGGCCTTGCAGCGCGCGGTGCAAGCGCAGCCCGACATTGTGTTGCTCGACGCCATGATGCCTGGCATGGATGGCTTTGAGGTGGCTCGTCGGCTCAAGGCGTCGGCACCGACGGCGCATATTCCGATCGTTTTCATGACCGGCCTGACCGATACCGAGTACCTGGTGGCGGCGATGGACTGTGGCGTGGTGGACTACGTCACCAAGCCGATCAAGCCGCGTGAGGTGCTGGCCCGCATGGCGGTCCACCTGCAAGGCGCGCGCGAAAAGCGTCAGGCCAGAAATGCGCTCGACGCATTTGGCTACGCCAGCATCACAGTGCGCATTGGCGACGGGCAATTGATGTGGCAAACACCGCTGGCGCGTGACCTGCTGCTGCGCTACTACGGCACCGATGCGCCTTCCACACCGATCCCGGTGGTTGACTGGTTGCGCCGGCAAGCCAGCAAGCAAGAGCCGCTGGTGGAACCACCGCGCCTGAGCATCGAACAAGGCAACCGCCGCCTGACGTTTCGCCTGCACCAGAAGGTGGGCGAAAGCGACGGCGGTGGCGACTGGTTGATCATCATGCAGGAGGTCTGCAACGACAGCGTGATCGAGGCGCTGGCGCTGGGGCTGGGGCTCACCCCCAAAGAAGCGCAGGTGTTGTACTGGGTAGCGCAGGGCAAGACCAATCGTGACATTGGTGACATTGTTGGCAGCAGCCCCATGACCGTCAAAAAACATCTGGAGCGGGTCTTTGTCAAGCTGGGTGTTGAAACCCGCACCGCCGCAGCGGGCATGGCCATGCGGCGCATGCAGCAACTGCATCCGCAGAACGCTTGAGTCTGAGCAACGCGCCTTCGACTGCGAGAACCCGATGACCTGGCATGCCCGTCTGGACATTGACTATGCGGTAGCGCAGCAGCGCAGCGTGGCCCGCCACGTGCACAACGGCCCGCTGCGGGTGCTGCAAAGTCTGTACCCCGAGGTTGATGCGGTATGCCACAACGTGTTGGTGCATCCGCCAGGCGGCCTGGTGGGTGGCGACACGCTGGACATCAAGGTCACGGCCAGTGGCCATGCGCACGGGCTGATCACCACCCCGGGGGCCACCCGCTTTTACCGCTCGGCGGATGAGCCAGCGGTGCAGCGCACGTGTGTCATCTTGGCTGATCAATCGCGACTGGAGTGGCTGCCGCTTGAAGCCATTTGCTACAACGCCTGCCTGGCAGAAAACCACTTGACGGTGTCCCTGAGCCCGCAGGCTGAGTTCATGGGCTGGGACATCACGGCATTGGGTCTGCCGGGAGCGGGTTTGCCTTTTTTGCAAGGCCGTTTTTTGCAGCACCTTGAGGTACCCGGTGTCTGGCTGGAGCGCGGTCTGCTGGATGCGTCCGATGCACGCCTGATGAATGGCCCGCTGGGTCTGGCTGGGCAGCGTTGTATGGCTTCCCTGTTTTTTGTCAGTGGCTCAGCGTTGCAGCGAAACCGCCGCGATACGGGGCTGGAGCTGGCGCGCCAGGTGATGGCCGATCATGCCTTGAATGCCACGGCCGGCGTGACCTGCCCGAATGCGCAGGTGATGGTGCTACGGGTGTTGGCCCCGGTGGTGGAGCCTGCGGCCGACTTGCTGCGACTGGTGTGGCAGGCGTGGCGGCAGCACTTTTGGCAGTTGCCTGCAGTGGCACCACGCATCTGGTCCACTTGACACGAAATGGATGCGCTGATTAGCCGACCCGGTTGGTCAAATTGCCACCATTTGCCGCACCCCGTCGGCTTCCATGTTGGCCCCCAGCCCTTGTGCCTTGACGGCACCGCGCTCCATCACCACGTAGTGATCGGCCAGCTCCTGGGCAAAGTCGTAATACTGCTCAACCAGCACGATGGCCATGCTGGCGCGGTCGGCCAGCATGCGGATGACGCGGCCAATGTCCTTGATGATGCTGGGTTGAATGCCCTCGGTGGGCTCATCGAGCATCAGCAGTTTGGGGCCAGCGGCCAGCGCGCGGGCAATCGCCAACTGCTGTTGTTGACCACCCGACAGGTCGCCTCCTCTGCGGCCCAGCATTTGCTTCAAGACCGGGAACAACTCGTACAACTCGGACGGAATCGGTGTGTTGGCGGGTTTGTAGGCCAAGCCCATACGCAAGTTTTCTTCAACCGTCAGGCGGGCAAAGATTTCACGGCCCTGCGGTACAAAGCCGATGCCCGCACGAGCGCGTTCATAAGGCGTGGCGTTGTGGATCGCTTTACCGTCAAATTCAATAGCGCCAGTCTTGATCGGAACCAGCCCCATCAGGCTTTTAAGCAAGGTGGTTTTGCCGACACCGTTGCGGCCCAAAATGACGGTCACCTGGCCCAGCTCAGCCTTCAGATCGACGTCACGCAGGATGTGCGAGCCGCCATAGTACTGGTTGATGTTGGAGACGTTCAGCATCTGTCTTTATCCTTGATTGTTTTTTGCTGCGGTCGTTGGCCGGGGGTGGCCCGGCGGCCACTCACTTTCTTTTGCTTCGCCAAAAGAAAGTAAGCAAAGAAAAGGCGAGCCGAATGCGTCGCCGTCACTGCGTGCCGGTTCGCTGCGTTGCTCGGTCTGGGCGGGGGGCCGCTCGAACTCGCTACGCTCAGACAATCGCGTCCCCTGATCCGCCCAGCCCTGCGCTACTCGCCGGCGCACCACGGCGTAGGGGTCAGCACTGCTCGCCTGGCTACGCCAGGCATTGCAGCGCGAGTGCAATGTGGCGCGTAGCGCCACGAGCATGGGGACTTGAGGCCCTTCTGTATGCGCCGAGGAGCGCAGTTGCAGGTGGATCAGGGCACGCGATTGTCTGAGGCGATAGCCGAGTTCGG
>JAQTSL010000374.1 GCA_028711355.1 Rhodoferax sp. | reverse complement strand
TGGTCGTTTTACCGGGGATCGTCTCGACAACACGGATCGACACCAGGCTCAACGACCGGGCCAGGTCTTTGGCCAGCCCGACAATCTGCGAGCCCTTGACGCCGGTGGCCGGCTCAATCTCGTAGCGAGTAATCACCGGCCCCGGCTGCGCCAGCACCACCACCACCTCAACGCCAAAGTCGCGCAGCTTCTTTTCAATCATGCGGCTGGTCATCTCGAGCGTCTCGGCGGCGACCGTCTCCTGGCGCGACTGCGCCGCGTCAAGCAAGTCCACCTGCGGCAACTTGGTGTCAGGCATCTCTTGAAACAAAGGCTTCTGACGCTCTTTGTGCGCGCGCTCACTTTTTGGCACATCTACCACCGCCGACTCCACCACCGGCGGCTTGACGTGGCTGGACGCCACCTCCTGGCGCTCTTGCACCAGCACCTGCTCGCGCGCTTGCGCCGCCTGCTGGCCCAGCGCCAGGTCTTCTTCAACCGCCATTTTTTCGCGCCGAGTCTCAATTTGCGCAAATAGCCAGCCGCCCAGATGCTCGGCCCACTGCAACCACGAAAAACCAAACACCATGGCTGAGCCCAGCACCAGCACAGCAATGGCAAGCAACCCCGAGCCAGTAAACCCCAGCCAATGCATACCCAGCGGCCCCAACAGATAGCCCAACACGCCGCCAGCGTGCCCGGGCAACTGAATCTCATGGCTGTAAAAACGCGTCCACTCCAGCGTCGCACTAGCAGCCAGCAGCAACCCCAACCCGAGCCAGAATCGCAACAAGGGCCAAAGTGAGGTTTGAGATGGCTCAGGGGTGGCAGACAAAGGCGCGTCACGGTCGCGCAACCAGCGCGCCAGCGCGCCCAACCAGACCCGCACCGCTGCGGCCACGCACCACCAGACAGAATGCCCCAACAAAAAGTAGCTGGCATCAGCCAACCAGGCCCCCATGACCCCCAGTCGGTTCGCCGTGGGCGCACCGGTTCCCGAGGTGGACCAGGCGGCGTCCGACAACGAAAAGCTCGCCAGCGCCACGAGCCAGAACAACCACAGCACCAGACCGGCCAACAGCGACAGCTCTACAGAAAACCGACGCCAGCCAACGCGCTCAGGCGTCTGCGCGGGTAGTTGCTGGAGGTGGCGAAGAAGGTAAGTCATGGGCAAGACGGTACAAGCTTTGATTTTGCATGAACAGCCTGTGCATTGTCGCTGCTTGTCGCCTGATGGCCGGGATGCGATTCAAAGAGGTGGGGCTAAGCAAAATTCTGGTGTGTCACTTCCAAACTTTGGCATGAATCGATTAGAAGTCAGTCCACGGCGGAAACAGGCACTGTCTACGCACGGCGCGGCGACTGGGTCAGGCGCATGCGGTTTTGGCGGCAAAGCACGCGCGGGGTTGAGGCATCAGCACACCAGCGTTTGTCGGCGCGCGCATTTGCCCCCAAAGCCCGGTCGCCTGACCCAATCACCACGCCTCAAGGCTATCTGGAACCGCATGGGGGCAAAAGCCAAGCGCTTGGATTCCTACCAATTTTCATAACTGTCAACGCATGATGGATAAGGGCTATAGCCGTTTTTTTTGTACCAAGTCTGTCAAACCGGACACGGGTGAGGTAGGGTGATTGGGTCGGGTGACCGGGCTTTGGGGCGAAATGCGTGCGCCTGAGGTGCTGGCGTACTCAGGCCTCTGTTTCGCGCGTGCTTTCGCCCCAAAACCGCATGCGCCTGACCCAGTCGCCCTGCCGTGCGTCGATGTCTTTCAACAAACAGGATGCACACCGCCCGGCCTTGCAATAATGCGGACAGTCTCCCATTTGAAATGCATTCCTTTAAAAGGCCTATTCATGTCCACCACCCGTCACGCCAAAGTATTGATTCTGGGCTCCGGCCCGGCCGGCTACACCGCCGCCATTTACGCCGCACGCGCCAACCTCAAGCCACTACTGATCACCGGCATCGCCCAGGGCGGGCAGCTCATGACGACCACTGAGGTGGACAACTGGCCGGCAGATGTCGATGGCGTGCAGGGGCCGGACCTGATGCAGCGCTTTCTGGCGCACGCCGAGCGCTTTAATACCGAGATCGTTTTTGACCACATCAACCAGGTCGATTTTTCCAAACGCCCGTTCACGCTGACCGGTGACAGCGGCTCCTATACCTGCGACGCATTGATTCTGGCCACCGGTGCCTCGGCCAAATACCTGGGTCTGCCGTCCGAGGAGGCTTTTATGGGCCGCGGCGTTTCAGGTTGCGCCACCTGCGACGGCTTTTTCTACCGCGACCAGGTCTGCTGCGTGGTCGGTGGTGGCAACACGGCGGTCGAGGAAGCGCTGTACCTGTCCAATATTGCGTCAAAGGTGTATCTGATCCACCGCCGCGACAAGTTCCGTGCTGAACCGATCATGATCGACAAACTGATGGCCAAGGTGACCGAGGGCAAGATTGAGCTGCGCACATTCAGTGCCCTTGACGAAGTGCTGGGCGACGCCAGCGGCGTGACCGGCGTACGTGTCAAAAACGTGACCACCGGCGCCACCGAAGACCTGACGCTGCAGGGCTGCTTTATCGCCATCGGCCACGCACCCAACACCGATATTTTCAAAGACCAATTGGATATGGCCGGCGGCTACATCGTGACCCACGGTGGCCAGCAGGGCTTTGCCACGCAAACCAGTGTGCCGGGCATCTTTGCGGCAGGCGACGTGCAAGACCATATCTACCGCCAGGCCATCACCAGTGCCGGCACCGGCTGCATGGCGGCGCTGGATGCGCAGCGTTTTCTGGAGCAGCATGAATAGGGTCCAACCGAGCCCGCTATAATCTCGGGCTTTGCTGGGTTACCGCCACCCTTTTTCTTGGCGAGGTGAGGCTGCTGGCGTCAGTCACGGCCGTTTAAAAGTATCGGAGTGTCCACATGGCACGCGTATGTGAAGTCACGGGCAAAAAGCCCATGGTCGGGAACACCGTTTCCCACGCCAACAACAAAAACAAACGTCGGTTTCTGCCGAACCTGCAATATCGCCGTTTCTGGGTTGAGTCTGAAAACCGCTGGGTGCGTCTGCGCATCTCCAATGCCGGTCTGCGTTTGATCGACAAAAATGGCATTGATGCCGTGCTCGCAGATTTGCGCGCCCGTGGCCAGGCCTAATTCATCCACCAGACTAGAAAGAACATCATGGCAACCAAAGGCGGACGCGAAAAAATCAAGCTAGA
>JAQTSL010000373.1 GCA_028711355.1 Rhodoferax sp. | reverse complement strand
GCGCGCCTTCGGCGCTGTTTGGGTGCAAGCGGCGCATTGGCGGCCATTTTTGGCCTTCTTCGTTGCCCATAGCCCAAGCTATGAGCGCCTCAGTCAGGCCAAAACTGGCTCGCCACTGCATCCGCCTGCCCGCCAAACCCTAATGGACAATCTCGGATAATTGACAATGGCTGCCCCCTTGTTTGGAATGCTTTGGAGCGAACCCGCATGTCGTCAGTCTGGATTGGAACCATCGCCCTTGGAGAAAACTGGGGCGTGTTTGTTGGCGATGGGTCGGTGACGCCGGTGCATCAACACCTGGCCTTCAAGGTAGTCGTGGGACTCGATGGAGACATCCTCGTGCAATTCAAGCAGCGGCCGAGCCTGTCTGGCAGGGTCGCCCTGGTCCGACCCCAGGAATTGCACGCAGTGAGCGCGAGTGGCGTGCGGGTTGGACTCTTCTATGTTGAACCTCAAGCACTGGCACGGGACGATGGTGCAGCCCTGAGCGATCATTTGCCGGTTATTGCACAGGCCATGCATGACTTCGATCATGATGGCGTGCTGGCTCCGGTTTCTGCTGTTGCACGCAAGCTCACCTTGCTTTCGCGACCCTTGCAACGCAATCTGGGTCGAGCCCGCGCCACGCTGGCCGAAGGACAGTATTCGATCGAACACGCGGCCTCTGCCGTCGGGCTGTCCGAGAGCCGTCTGAGCCATCTGTTCAGGCAACAGACGGGCGTGCCCCCCAGCCGCTTTCGGCGTTGGTCCCGGTTGCGGCAAGCGGCCAACTATTTGGCCGTCGGGATGTCCATTACCGATGCAGCGCTGGAGGCCGGTTTTTCCGACGCGGCGCATCTGACCCGAACCTTCACCGAAATGTTGGGCATTACGCCCGGAACGTTCAGTGCCAGCAGGCTGATCATCGCGCCCTTGGAGCAATAAAGGGGATTGAACAGGTCACCCTCAAGCTGCCCATATCGGGTCGGCAGCACGTTTCTCATGGCGCAGACAAATGTTAGCGGATTTGTTCAAGACACAGGGATCAGTCCTGCCTAACATTCGACCCTTATTAACCAAGGGCACCGTTCAGGTCGTGCAACGTGGATAGCAAATTGTCAGCCGGTGCGCCCCCGTGGTCGGCCCACCAAGTCAACACCACCGCAGGTGTCATTCACTGGCGTGAATGGGGTCATCCAACGGGTTTTCCGGTGGTCTTTGTGCACGGCATTCTGGTCAACGGCCGGCTGTGGGACCAGGTGGCGCAGTCTGTTGCCAGGCTGGTGCGCTGCATGGTTCCGGATTGGCCACTGGGAGCGCACCCGGCCCCCATGAACCCGGATGCTGATCTGTCCGTTTCCGCCATGGTCGAGTTGATGCGGGAATTTCTGGACCGCACCCATCTGGACAAAGTGGTGCTGGTGGGCAATGACAGTGGCGGCGCCCTCACCCAGCTCTTTCTTGTCCGCTATCCACAGCGTGTGCGCGCCGTGGTGCTGACGCCGTGTGATGCCTATGACGTGTGGCTTCCCGCGGTATTCAAGCCGCTGGAGCTGGCTGCATTTGTTCCGGGCGGCTTGTGGTTGCTGTCCACCTTGATGCGTTTTCGTGCTGTACGACGGCTGCCGATTGCCTTTGGCTGGCTGGCGCGGCGCATGCCCGCGCAGCTTTCCGATTGCTTCGCACTGCCTTGGGCCAAATCGCGCCCCATCCGCAGAGATGTCGCCAAGTTTCTGCGCGACCTGGGGCCGCGCCACACGACTGCTGCGGCGAAATCGTTCTCCCGCATCCACGTGCCTGTCCTGATCTGCTGGGCCAGCCAGGACCGTGTTTTCCCGGCGCGGCTGGCCCGGAACCTGGCGCGTGACTTTCCGCTGGCAACGCTGCAATGGCTAGACGATGCCTACACGTTTGTGCCCATCGATCAGCCCGAAAAGCTGGCCAGGGCCATCGTCGATTTTCTGCAGACTGGCTCCCAACTCACGCCGCCCACCCAAAGTCATTTGGCGGGACAGCCGGAAAGGCAGTCTGCATGAGCTTGCGATTTTCCTGCGCCCTGCCACGCTTGCTGCGCTTGTTCGCGCTGTTCGAGTTTGTTTACTTCAGCTTGAGCCACTGGTTCGGAGCTTTTAGGGTCAGGAGCTTTTAGGGTCAGGTCTTGCATTGCAATATTTTTACTCTCGCGCCGGTCACCCGTGAGGTGCCGTGGTACAGGCCGCCGGGGACTTCAATGCGCAGGGGTCTTGACATGGGGTGATATTACAAGGATGAATGTTGCAATACAAGACCTGACCCTTTTGCTTTTCGCGCATCTTCCCTACTTGCGCTTTCCCAGCAGTCAGGCATTACTCGGCACCGCCGCCGTTTTTGACAACATGGGCTGCAGGCTACAGATTCATGCGCTGGGAAACACGGCTGTGCGCCAAGCACTGGAAGTGGTCAGGACGCTCAAGCCGGCAGCCGGGGCATCGCTGGAACACGTCATGGTTCTGGGTAGGTCCGACCTGGATGCCTTTGCTGATGTGCCGGTCGTCGCCAGCCTTCAGCCGGGCTTCATTCCACACTACGCCGACGCCCTGGAAGCACAAGGTATCGTTCCCAGCCTGCACGCGTTCCCGCTGGCGAGTCTGGCAAAGCGTGGGGTGAAAGTCGCCATCAGCTCGGATGCGCCCTGCGGCCACGCTGACCCGCTGCACAACATTCGCTGCGCGGTTCATCGCACGGCAGGTGACGGCAGACAGATTGACCCGCGTGAAGCATTGGACGTGTCCTCGGCCGTGGCCGCGGCCTCGCTCGGTGCGGCACAAGCCATAGGACTGCCACCCTCACCCTTGCAGGCCGGTGCGTGCGCCACGTTCACGCTGCTGAACGGGCATCCGCTGGACCCAGTCTCACGGGTGGTCGAAACCTGGATTGACGGGCGCTGCGTGTGGTCTGCATCGCGTGACATCGACAAAATTTCGGCCATTTCAATTCAGCAGGAGGCGTAGACAAATGGAGCTGGTATGGGGTTCGTTGTTTGGTGCGGTCACAGCGCTTTCAGGCTACATCGCGGGGTTTGACCGGGACCGCTCGTTCTATCCGACCATCATGGTGGTGGTCGCCCTGGTCTACGTCCTGTTCGCCTTCACGGCGGCGCCGCCCTCGCCGGTGTGGCACGAAGTGATGGCGGCGGCACTGTTCATTCGACCATTTCCATGACGATGATGAACGACGTCAGCGGTGCCTGCGTGACT
>JAQTSL010000072.1 GCA_028711355.1 Rhodoferax sp. | reverse complement strand
GGTCAGACCCAGGGCGTTCAGCGCCGGAATGACATAGTCGCGTCGCGCCTTGAATTCGGCCCGGCGGCGTTCATATTCGGCCAGGCTGGGTGGCTCAAAACACGCCAGCGCCGCGTATTGCGAGATGGTGCTGGGGCAAATGAACAGGTTTTGCGCCAGCCGTTCGATCACCGGCACCAAGTTCTCAGGCGCCACCAGCCAGCCCAGGCGCCAGCCGGTCATGTTGAAGTACTTGGAAAAGCTGTTGACGCTGATGACGTCATTGTCGAGCGCCAGCGCGGTCTGACCAAATTCGGCCTCATGACTCAGTCCCAGATAGATTTCATCAATAATCAAAATGCCGTCCCGCGCTTTCACAATCTGCGTGATGCGCTTCAGTTCTGATAGCGATATGGAGGTTCCGGTAGGGTTCGATGGTGAGGCCAGCAAGACGCCACGGGTGGCGCTGCCCCAAGCCGCAGCGACCTTGTCGGCACTGAGCTGAAAGCGCTCGGCCGCGCTGGTCGGGATCAGCACCGCCGTACCACCGCTGGAGGTCACAAAGTGCCGGTTGCACGGGTAGCAGGGGTCTGGCATCAGCACCTCGTCGCCTGGGTCGATCAGCGCCAGACACACCAGTTGCAGCGCCGCTGAGGCACCGGCGGTCACAACAATGCGGCTGGCCGAAACGTTGGTGCCAAAGCGCTGCGCGTACCACTGGCTGATGCGTTCGCGTAACTCGGGCAAGCCGGTGGCCTGCGTGTACTGCGACAAGCCGCCCTGGATGGCGCGTGTGGCGGCCTGTTGCACCAACGGCGGCGCAGTGAAATCGGGTTCACCGATGTTCAGGTAGATCATGGGCGTGCCGGCCTGCGCAGCGACTGGCGCCAGCGCCTGCGCGGCCTTGGCAACTTCCATTACATAAAACGGTTCGATGCGCTGCGCGCGCTGGCTGATTTTCACGTCAGATGGTCGGCCTTGACTTCAGCAGCTCGGAGTTGGCGCGCCAGCGCGTTAAGCACCCCATTGACGTATTTGTGACCATCGGTGCCACCGAATTCTTTGGCCAGCTCGATGCATTCGTCGAGCGCCACGCGCCAGGGCACATCCAGGCAATGCTGCAGCTCATAAACACCGATCCACATGGTGGCGTGTTCCACCGGCGAAATCTCGGCTAGAGGTCGGTCCAATACCGGTGAAATCAGCGCGTCCAGCGCCTGTGCCTGGTCAGTACAGCCGTACAGCAGGGCGTCAAAGTGCACCGCGTCGGCTTTGGAAAAGCCCAGCAGGTCGCGCGTGAAGGCCGCCACTTCGGCTATGTCGTTTTTGCCGACCAGCACTTGATACAGGCCCTGCAAGGCAAATTCACGCGCGCGGGAACGGGCATTCTTGCTGGCGGCCTTGCGCGCCCCGGTGCTGGTGACGCCCTTACGCGGTTGGCGCGGTGGGCGTTTGGAGACGTCGGGGTGACTGGAGGCTTGGGTCATGATAGGGTCTCCAGAAGGTTGGCCATTTCAACGGCGGCTCGCGCGGCGTCGCGGCCTTTGCCGGTTTGGCGGGCTTGCGCCTGCGCCATGTCTTCGGTGGTCAAAATGGCGTTGGCAATCGGAATTTGGTAGTCCAGCGCTACGCGGCTCACGCCAGCACCCGATTCGTTCGCAACCAGTTCAAAGTGGTAGGTCTCGCCTCGGATGATGCAGCCCAGCGCAATCAGCGCGTCAAAACGAAGCTTTCCAGCCAGCGCCTGTAGCGCCATCGGCACCTCCAGTGCGCCAGGCACTTGCACCTGGGTAATGTTTTTTTCAGCCACGCCAAGTGCCAACAGTTCGGCCTTGCAGGCGGCTGCCAGCGCATTGGTCACGTCGGCGTTGAAGCGCGCCTGGACGACTCCGATGGTGAGTTTCTTGCCGTCGAGTCGGCGGTCGTCAACCGCTAATTGGCCTTGGTCAGCGATCAGCATAAAGGGTCGTTCAATTGGTCAGTTGTAACAGGGTCAGGCGGCCAGGTAGCCGACCGTTTCAAGGCCATAGCCGGTCATGCTGGGCATACGCCGTGGCGTGCCCATCAGCGTCATCTTGCGTACGCCGCATTCGCGCAAGATCTGTGCGCCAATGCCGTACGAGCGCAGGTCCATGCGGCCGCGCTCGGGGCCGTGGCTGGCACGCGCGGTGCCGTCAAACTGCGCCAGCAATTGGCTGCCGCTTTCACCACAGTTCAGGAAAACCAATACGCCTTTACCCTCGCTGGCAACGCGCGCCAGTGCGGCGTTCAGACTCCAGGAGTGCATGGCACGGCCAACTTCCAGCGCGTCCAGCACGGACAGTGGTTCGTGCACCCGCGCCAGCACGGCCTCTTCGGTTGCCCACTGGCCCCTGACCAGCGCCAGATGCACGCCGTGCGAGGTTTTGTCTTTGAACGCGTGTGCGGTGAATTCACCAAACGCGGTTTGCAGCGGTCGAACGCCAAGCTGTTCCACCAGTGATTCGGTGCGGCTACGGTGATGGATCAGGTCGGCGATGGTCCCAATCTTCAGGCCGTGCAGCGCGGCGAACACCTGCAAGTCGGGCAAGCGCGCCATGGTGCCGTCGTCTTTCATGATTTCGCAGATCATCGCCGCTGGCGTTGCGCCGGCCATCGCGGCCAGGTCGCAACCCGCTTCGGTGTGGCCAGCGCGCATCAGTACGCCGCCTTCAACTGCCTGCAGCGGAAACACGTGGCCGGGCTGCACCAAGTCTTCGGCCTTGGCGTCCTTGGCAACCGCAGCTTGCACGGTGCGGGCGCGGTCGGCGGCAGAAATACCGGTGGTCACACCTTCGGCTGCTTCGATCGAAACGGTAAAAGCAGTGCCTTTTTTGTCACCGTTGCGTGCCGTCATGGGTGATAGTTGCAGGCGTTCGCAGCGATCACGCGTCAGCGTCAGGCAGATCAGACCGCGGCCAAAGCGCGCCATGAAGTTGACTGCGTCGGCGTTGACATGGTCGGCGGCCATGATCAAGTCGCCTTCATTTTCGCGGTCTTCTTCGTCCACCAGAATTACCATGCGTCCGGCGCGCATATCCGCCACGATATCTTCAATCGGTGAAATGGCCACGGAGGTGGGTTTTGTCATGGGTAAGTTCCAACTGAACGATAGAGGCTTTTTAGACGATCAACCCGGGCGCCGCCGGGCTGAGCATGCGCTCTACATAGCGCGCGATCAGGTCGATCTCTAGGTTGACGCTGGCGCCGACACTCAACGTCTGTAGCGCCGTGTTTTGCACCGTGTGGGCGATCAGGTTGATGCTAACTTCACAGCCATCAGCCAGGTCGGTGACGCGGTTAACTGTCAGACTGACGCCGTTGACGGCAATCGAGCCTTTGTAGGCCAGATATTTGGCCAACGCCGATGGTGCGACTACGTGCAGTTCCCAGCTTTCGCCGGTTGGCTCAAAGTGGCTGACGCTGCCGATGCCGTCCACATGGCCCGCGACGATGTGTCCACCCAAACGGTCGTGCGCGCGCAGGGCTTTTTCAAGGTTGATGGGGCCGGGGGTGGTTAGCCCTGCGGTCTTGCTGAGTGACTCGGCCGAAACTTCGACATTTAACTGCTGGCGCGTTTGATCCAACGTTGTCACGGTCATACAGGCACCGTTCAGGGCAATGCTGTCGCCCAGCGTGACATCATCAAGGTAGGAGGGTGGGCAAACGATGGTGAGGCGCTTGCCGTGGGTAGCCGTCTGGCCCAGCGCCTCGATGACGGTGATGCGGCCAACGCCGGTGATGATTCCTGTGAACATGGGGTGATTGTCTCAGAGACGACGACAGACTACACCGGCGTGACTGGAGCGGGAAAAGAGTCTCGAACTCTCGACCTCAACCTTGGCAAGGTTGCGCTCTACCAACTGAGCTATTCCCGCAAAATTTTGTGGAGCGGGAAAAGAGTCTCGAACTCTCGACCTCAACCTTGGCAAGGTTGCGCTCTACCAACTGAGCTATTCCCGCGTCGCAAGCGCGAGATTATAGGGGGAAATTTCAGTGTTTCAACGAGGCCTGCAACGCATCTTTGTCAAAAGTAACCACGGGTGTGGTGATGACAACGGGTTCGTCTTCTGGTAGCGATGTGGGCATCCGCTCCAGCGCAATTTCCAGCACTTTGTCGATCCAGCGCACTGGTACGATTTCAAGGCTGTTTTTCACGTTCTCTGGAATATCCTGCAAATCTTTGGCGTTGTCTTCCGGGATCAGCACCGTCTTGATGTCACCCCGCAACGCGGCCAGCAGTTTTTCTTTTAGGCCACCGATGGCAGTCACCTCGCCGCGTAGCGTAATTTCGCCGGTCATGGCAACGTCGCAGCGGACCGGGATGCCGGTCATGGCCGACACAAAAGCGGTGGTCATGGCCGCTCCCGCGCTGGGGCCATCTTTGGGCGTGGCGCCATCGGGTACGTGGATGTGGATGTCTTTCTTTTCGAAAAACTCATCTTTGATGCCCAGTCGGTGCGAGCGGCTGCGCACCACGGTGCGGGCCGCTTCGACCGATTCTTTCATGACGTCGCCGAGCGAGCCGGTGCGGGTAATCACACCTTTACCTGGCATCATGGCGGCCTCGATGGTCAGCAGATCGCCACCCACTTCAGTCCACGCTAGCCCGACCACCTGCCCGACCTGGTTCTTCTTTTCAGCACGACCAAAATCGAATTTACGTACGCCCAAAAAGTCGTTCAGGTTGGCCCCTGAGACCGTCACCAAAGCGCTCATTTGCTTGAGCTGCAAGCCTTTGACCACCTTGCGGCAGATTTTGGAGATTTCACGCTCAAGCGAGCGCACGCCAGCCTCTCGCGTGTAGTAGCGCACGATGTCGCGCACCGCGTCTTCGGTCACCAGCAGTTCTGACTCTTTGACGCCGTTGTTCCTGTGTTGTTTGGGCAACAGGTACTTGAGCGCAATGTTGATTTTTTCGTCTTCGGTGTAGCCGGCCAGCTTGATGACTTCCATGCGGTCGAGTAGCGCCGGTGGAATGTTCATCGAATTGCTGGTAGCGACGAACATCACATCACTCAGATCAAAGTCCACCTCGACGTAGTGGTCACCAAATTTGTGATTCTGCTCGGGATCGAGCACCTCCAGCAAGGCGCTGGACGGGTCACCCCGAAAGTCAGTGCCCAGCTTGTCGATTTCATCGAGCAAAAACAGCGGGTTGCGGGTACCCGCTTTGGTCAGACTTTGCAATATCTTGCCCGGCAATGCACCAATGTAGGTGCGCCGGTGTCCGCGGATTTCGGCCTCGTCGCGCACGCCGCCCAGCGCCATGCGCACGTACTTGCGCCCGGTCGCCTTGGCGACCGACTGCCCAAGCGATGTCTTGCCGACACCGGGTGGCCCGACCAAACACAGGATCGGTGCCTTGACCTTGTCCACGCGCTGTTGCACCGCCAAATACTCGACGATCCGGTCTTTGACCTTTTCCAGACCGTAGTGGTCTTCGTCAAGCACTTTTTGGGCATTGGCAAGGTTGTGTTTGATTTTGGTTTTGGCTGCCCACGGCAAAGCGATCAGCACATCCAGGTAATTGCGCACCACGGTCGCCTCGGCTGACATGGGCGACATCAGCTTGAGTTTTTTGAGTTCGCCTTCGGCCTTTTTCAATGCCTCAGCGGGCATCTTGGCGGCCTTCATTTTTTTCTCGATTTCTTCGATATCGGCGCCGTCTTCACCTTCACCAAGCTCTTTCTGGATCGCCTTGACCTGTTCGTTCAGATAAAAATCGCGTTGGTTTTTCTCCATCTGGCGCTTGACGCGGCCACGGATTTTTTTGTCAACATTAAGAATATCAACCTCGCGTTCGAGCTGTTCGTACAGGTTTTCCAGCCTCTCTTTGACAGCCGATAGCTCCAGCACGGCCTGCTTGTTTTCGAGTTTGAGCGGCAGATGCGCGGCGATGGTGTCGGCCAGCCGCCCGGGATCATCGATGCTAGCGATCGAGGTAAGTATTTCGGGGGGAATTTTTTTGTTGAGTTTGACGTATTGGTCAAACTGCTGCATGACAACGCGACGCAAGGCCTCAATTTCACTGCCCAATGCCTTATGTGCCGACGTAGTTTCGGCCGCTACCGACAAAGGTCTGATGGTGGCGACAAAATGCGATTCGCCGTCTCGCACTGCATCGACTTGCGCGCGCTGCTGCCCTTCCACCAGCACCTTGACCGTGCCATCGGGCAACTTGAGCATCTGCAGGACGGTCGAGATGCAACCAATGCCAAACATATCAGCCACCACTGGGTCGTCTTTGGCTGCGGCCTTTTGTGCCACCAGCATGATGCGCCGGTCGGTCACCATGGCGGCGTCGAGCGCCTTGATGCTTTTGGGTCGCCCGACAAACAGCGGGATGACCATGTGCGGAAACACTACCACATCGCGCAGTGGCAACAATGGCAGATCGATCGGTTCAGCAGACAAATAGGTGGTGCCAGACATGAAACATCCTTGAGTTACCGGTGGATTATCAACAGCGGGAATTGCCATGAAGTTGGCAATACCCGCCTAAACACAGGCCTCTTCAGGCCTTTTTGGCGACGTCGCGATAGACCAGCAACGGCGCCTTGTTGTCGTTGATGGTTGATTCATCGAGCACCACTTTCTCAACGTTATCCACGTTGGGCAGCTCGTACATAGTGTCGATCAGCGCTTGTTCAAGGATTGATCGCAAGCCGCGTGCGCCGGTCTTGCGCGCTAGCGCTTTTTTGGCAATGGCCTTGAGCGCGCTAGGACGTATTTCAAGCCCAACGTCTTCCATCGCCAGCAAGCTGCTGAATTGTTTGACCAGCGCGTTCTTGGGTTCGGTGAGAATCTGAATCAGTGCGTCTTCGGCCAGCTCGCCCAGCGTGGCAACTACGGGCATCCGCCCCACCAGTTCCGGGATCAGGCCAAACTTGATCAGGTCTTCGGGTTCAACCTCTTTGAACACCTCAGTCAGATCGCGGTTGCGCTTGCTCTTGACGGTGGCGCTGAAACCCATACCCGACGACTCAGTGCGGTTTTCAATCACCTTTTCAAGGCCGGAAAAAGCACCACCGCAGATAAACAAAATGTTGGTGGTATCGACTTGCACAAAGTCCTGGTTGGGGTGCTTGCGCCCGCCCTGGGGTGGCACACTGGCCATGGTGCCTTCAATTAGCTTCAAGAGCGCTTGCTGCACACCTTCGCCCGAGACGTCTCGGGTGATCGACGGGTTGTCGGACTTGCGCGTGATTTTGTCAATTTCATCGATATAGACAATTCCGCGCTGCGCACGCTCAACCTCGTAGTTGCAGCTTTGTAGCAGCTTGAGCACGATGTTTTCGACGTCTTCTCCGACGTAACCGGCTTCGGTCAGGGTAGTGGCGTCGGCCATCACAAACGGCACGTTGAGCATACGCGCCAACGTTTGCGCCAGCAATGTTTTACCAGAGCCGGTAGGGCCGATCAGCAGGATATTGCTTTTGGACAGTTCAACGTCGTCCTTGGCTGCTTTTTCCTGGTGGCGCAGGCGCTTGTAGTGGTTATAGACCGCTACCGCCAGAATGCGCTTGGCTTGCTCTTGGCCGATGACGTAATTGTCCAGGTTGGCCTTGATGTCGGCTGGTGTGGGCAATTCATTTTTGGCCAGCGTCTGCGTCGCGGCAGGTAATTCGTCACGAATGATTTCGTTGCACAGCTCAATGCACTCGTCGCAGACAAAGACCGAGGGGCCGGCGATGAGTTTCTTGACCTCATGCTGGCTTTTGCCGCAAAACGAGCAGTACAGCGTCTTTTCGCCAGAAGTACCTTTGGTCATGGCAACTACGTCCTCTTCGAAATAACCTGGTCAATCAGACCATAGTCCTGGCACTCTTGCGCGGACATATAGTAGTCGCGCTCGGTGTCACGCTCGATGCGCTCGATCGGTTGCCCGGTGCGCTCGGCCAGAATCTTGTTGAGCTGCTCACGTGTCTTGATGATTTCACGCGCGGCAATTTCGATCTCGGTGGCCTGCCCTTGGCTGCCGCCAGAGGGCTGGTGGATCATGATCTTGGAATTGGGCAGTGCAAACCGTTTGCCCTTTTCACCGGCAGCCAGCAGGAACGCGCCCATGCTGGCGGCCATGCCAATGCACAGCGTAGAAACCTGCGGCTTGATGAAGTTCATGGTGTCGTAAATAGCCATGCCAGCACTGACCGAACCGCCGGGCGAGTTGATGTAAAACGAAATGTCCTTGTCTGGGTTTTCGCTTTCCAGAAACAGCAACTGTGCCACCACCAAGTTGGCTACATGGTCGTCAACTGGACCCACTAGGAAAATAACGCGCTCTTTGAGCAGGCGTGAATAAATATCGTAAGCGCGCTCGCCGCGCCCCGACTGTTCGATCACCATGGGCACCATGCCCAGATTTTGAATGTCCATTGGACTCCTAACATTTATGGTGGCATGCCACCAGATGAACCGTCAGAGACTCGTCATTGCGGGCTCGACCCGCAGTCCATGCCCTGAATTCATGGATACCGGGTCGGTGCCCGGCATGACACCCTTCTCAATTGCCGATCAATTCTGCGCCATCAACTCGTCGAAATCTAGCGCTTTTTCGGTAACCTTGGCCTGTCCCAGCACAAAATTGGTGACGTTGTTCTCCAAAACAATGGTTTCAATTTCGGCTAAGCGGTTTTGGTCACCGTAATACCAGCGTACCACTTCCGCCGGCTTCTCGTAGCTGGCGGCCATGTCTTCAATGTGCGACTTGATCTGCTCGGCCGTAGCCTGTAGTTTGTTGGCGCGCACCAGTTCAGACACCACCAAACCCAAGCGCACGCGACGCTCTGCCTGCGGACGGAATACGTCGTCGGGGATGGTCACCTTGTCGGCGTCCTTGATGCCGCGTTTTTTCAGGTCGGCACGCGCACCTTCGAGCAAGCGGCCCAGTTCGGCCTGAACTGCGGCCTTGGGCAAGTCCAGTTCGGCCTTGGCAACCAGTGCGTCCATTACCGCAGTCTTGTTGCGATTGAGCACGCGAAAGTTGACTTCACGCTCCAGATTCTTCTTGATGTCAGCGCGCAGGCCTTCGACCGTGGCGTCAGCAATGCCCAGCGACTTGGCCAGCGCTTCATTGACCTCGGGCAGGTGCGACGCTTCGATCTTCTTGACAGTAACCATGAAGTCGGCAGTCTTGCCGGCGACGTCCTTGCCGTGATAGTCCGCCGGGAAAGCCAACGGGAAGGTTTTGCTTTCGCCGGTCTTAAGGCCGAGCGTGGCTTCTTCAAACTCTTTGAGCATCTGACCATCACCCAAGATAAACTGGAAGTCTTGTGCGGTGCCGCCTTCAAACGCTTCGCCATCAATCTTGCCTTCAAAGTCCACCGTCACGCGGTCACCGGCTTCGGCGCCTGCTTCGTGTGCGCGTTGAGAGAAGGTACGGCGCTGCTTGCGCAGGATGCCAATGGTTTTTTCGATGGCGGCCTCGGACACGTCGGCGCTGACCTTTTCGACTTCGGCACCGGTCAGGTCACCGAGTTTGACTTCGGGGAACACCTCAAACACCGCATCAAAGGTGTACTGCCCTTCTGGCGCACCCTCTTTTTCATTGATGCTGGGCTGACCCGCTACGCGCAACTGCGCCTCGTTGGCGGCGTTGAAAAAGGCCTCGCCCACCTTGTCGTTGATCACTTCGTAATGCACCGAATACCCATAACGCTGCGCCACCACGTTCACTGGCACCTTGCCCGGACGAAAACCGTCCATCTTGACCGTGCGCGCCAGTTTTTTCAGTCGAGCCGAGACTTCCGACTGGATGGTCTCCATGGGCAAGCTCAAGGTCATTTTTCGTTCAAGCTTTTCAAGTGTTTCTACGACTGGGGCCATGTTTTTCTCCAAAAAAAGGTGGTGCGCGGGGCGGGACTCGAACCCGCACGCTGTTGCCAGCGTCAGGACCTAAACCTGGTGCGTCTACCAATTTCGCCACCCGCGCAAATAAAGGGGGGCTGGTAAACACCGCCCCCCAGGAATTGGTCAGCGCCGGATTTTAACCTGCACTCAGGCAGCGAACGCCCTCTGCAGCGCCGCTCCCGAAGGCCCACCGCTGCGCGGTCACGGTTAAGAGAGGTTTAAGAAACCATTTCTAGACTCCTTCCCGGTATCGCCAAGACCACTCGAACAAGACGAACTCATGACCCACACCCAACGCATGATCTTTCAAGCGCCGATGCAAACCACCTCTGTACTTCATGTGGACCAACATTCACCCCGCAGGCCCGAAGCTGAAGATTTCATCAAACGCATATTCGAAGACCGCTACAACGCCCATGTCAACACCTTCACACCCGATTTGATGGTGCTGGAGCAGCGTGGGGTCATCGTTGCAGCGGCGGGCTGGCGCAGCGCCAGGGATTCAACGCTGTTTCTGGAACGTTATCTGGACACGCCCATCGAGCAAACCATGGCACACCTTGCGTCCACACCCATCAGCCGTGAGCGTATTGTGGAAGTCGGCCACCTGGCCGCCCAAAGACCCGGCACCAGCATTTTCCTGTTTCGCGCCATGGCGAGCTACTTGCATGCCCGAGGTTTTGAGTGGGTGGCGTCCACCGCCACGCAGGAACTGGTTGGCATCTTTTCCAGGCTGGGTTTGCCGCCTCTGGCGTTGGCGGCCGCCAACCCGGAACGTTTGAACGGACAGGCCAGCGACTGGGGCAGCTATTTCGACACCCAGCCGATCGTCGCCGCCGGACGAATCAAAACCGCCCTGCAACGCATGAACGCACAAGCATGAGTACATCACTCCTGCTTGAGGTACTGGCGATACGACCTGACCGGCCTGCCCTGTCAGACCACGAACAAAGCCTGAGCGCCGCTCAAACCATCTCGGCTGTGCTCGACATGGCCAGCAAACTCGCCGACTGCCAAGTCATCGCCGTGCTGGCCGACAACAGTGTGAACTGGGTTCTGGCCGACCTGGCAGCCCTGCATCTGGGCGCGGTGCATTTGCCCTTGCCGACTTTTTTCAGCCCGGCGCAAATGCGCAACGCGCTGACACAAGCGGGGGCAGATGCGGTTTTGACCGATCAACCCGAACGAATCACCAGCCTGGGGCTGGGCTTTGAATGCCGTTGGACGCAGGGTGTTCTCAGCCTGATGGGCCGTCAAGCGGAACGCCCAGCCTTGCCTGAGGGCTGCGCCAAAATCTCCTTTACATCAGGCAGCACCGGCGCCCCCAAAGGGGTGTGCCTGAGTGCCACCGGTATGCTGGCCACCGCCCAAGCCATTCAAGGCAGCTTGTCGCCCCTGGGTATAAACAAACATCTGGCGGTGTTGCCCTTGAGCTTGCTGCTGGAAAACAGTGCCGGCATTTATGCCGCGCTGCTCAACGGCGCACAAGTCCATCTGCCCAGTCTGGCCAGCCTGGGCTGGCGGGGCATGGCCGGGTTTGACCATGCCGCGCTACAGGAAAGCGCCGTGGCCACCCGGCCCAACAGCATGATTCTGGTGCCCGAATTGCTGAAAGTCTGGACACTGTATTTGTTGACCACGCGCCAACGTGCGCCCGACAACCTGCGGTTTGTGGCTGTGGGTGGCGCCCATGTTGACCCGGCCCTGATCAGGCAGGCACGACATGTCGGCATTCCCGCCTATGAAGGTTATGGCCTGACCGAATGCGGTTCGGTGGTCAGCCTGAACCGCCCCGGCGATGAAGGCAGTGGCGTCGGCCGCATCCTGTCGCATGTGCAATTGCGCTTGAACAACGGCGAAGTGCACCTGCGCACATCGGCCTTTCTGGGCTACACCGGAAACCCCGCCTTGCCCGCGCAGTCCACGCACGAATTCGCTACGGGTGATTTAGGGGAACTGGACGCCCATGGCCACTTGCATCTGATGGGTCGCCGCAAAAACCTGCTGATCAGCAGTTTTGGCCGCAACATTTCACCTGAATGGGTTGAATCGGTGCTGCTGGCACAAAACGCCGTTCTGCAAGCCCTGGTTCTCGGCGATGCCCGCCCCTGGTTGACCGCGGTGATCGTGCCGATGCCGGGCGTGACCGAAACACAGGTTGACGCCGCCATCAGCCATGCCAATGCACAGTTGCCCGATTACGCCCGCATCCAGCGCTGGCTGCTCAGCCCACCCATGACCCCGGCCAATGGCCTGGCCACCGGCAATGGCCGCCCGATACGCCGCGCGATTGCCCAACACTTTGCCCAGGCCATCGAATCCCTTTACCGCATTGAAGAAACCACCCCATGACGTTTTACCAACACCTCCAGACCGCTACCGAAGTCAACCGCAACTACCTGCTGTCCGCGCCCCTGGTAGCCGACTGTTTGCAAGGACATGCGCAGCTCAAGGACTACCTGGCCTTTCTCAGCCAGGCCTACCACCACGTGCGCCACACCACGCCACTGCTGATGTCTCTGGGCGGCCGACTGCCGCAGCGTCTGGCCTGGCTGCGTCCGGCAGTGGCCGAATACATTGAAGAAGAAATTGGCCACGAAGAATGGATTCTGAACGACATCACCGCTGCCGGTGGTGATGCCGCTGCCGTGCGTGCCAGCCGTCCCGACCTGCCCGCTGAAGTCATGGTGGCTTATGCCTATGACCTGATTGCCCGGGGCAACCCGGCCGGCTTTTTTGGCATGGTGTTTGTACTGGAAGGCACCAGCGTGGCGCTGGCCCTGATGGCCGCCGACAAAATTCAGCAGGCGCTGCAATTGCCCGATGCCGCCCTTTCCTACCTGCGCTCGCACGGCACCCTGGACCAGGAACACACCAAACACCTGGCTATCCTGCTGGAGCAGATGACCGCCGAAGACCAGCAGGAAGTGCTGCGCTGCGCCAACGTGTTTTACAAACTCTATGGCGACGTGTTCCGGGGTTTGACCAACACACAGGTGGCCCCATGCAACTGAACACAACCCGCGTGGTGCTTACCGGGGCCAGCGGTGGCCTGGGTCAGGCACTGGCACAACAACTGGTGCAACACGGCGCCCACGTGCTGCTGGCTGGGCGTGATGCAGAAAAGCTCCGGACTCTGGCAAGCCGGCTCGGCAGTTCCAGCGAACCATGCGTCGCCGACATCACACAAACGCAGGGCGTGGCAGAT
>JAQTSL010000372.1 GCA_028711355.1 Rhodoferax sp. | reverse complement strand
TGCAACTGATTGGTAACCATTTGTCTGAGGCGCGCCTCTTGAATGTGGCGCACCGCTTTCAGCAGGCGACCGACTGGCATAGCGCAAAACCGGCGGTTTGAGCGAGAGGATTACAAATAATGAACACCGTTGCCAGCAACACCGCAGTCAAACCGCCGCTCATACAGGGCTACGAAGTGGTGATTGGGTTTGAAACCCACGCCCAACTCTCCACCCAGTCCAAAATTTTCAGCCGCGCGCCCACCGCGTTTGGCGCCGAACCCAACACGCAGGCCTGCGCGGTCGATCTGGCGCTGCCGGGCACGCTGCCGGTGATGAACGTGGGGGCGGTTGAGCGCGCGATTGAACTGGGGCTGGCGTTGGGATCCCACATTGCGCCGCGCAGCATCTTCGCCCGCAAGAACTACTTTTACCCGGACCTGCCCAAGGGCTACCAGATCAGCCAGTTTGAGATTCCGGTGGTGCAGGGCGGCGCGGTCGAGTTTTACCTGGGCGACGAAAAAAAGACCGTACGTCTGGTGCGCGCGCACCTGGAGGAAGACGCGGGCAAGAGTCTGCACGAAGACTTTATTGGCCAGACCGGCATTGACCTCAATCGTGCCGGCACGCCGCTGCTGGAGATCGTCACCGAGCCCGACATGCGCAGCAGCGCCGAGGCGGTGGCGTACGCCAAAGAGTTGCACAAGATTGTTACCTGGATCGGCATCTGCGACGGCAATATGCAAGAGGGCAGCTTCAGGTGTGATGCCAACGTGTCGGTACGCAAACCGGGGGCTGAGCTGGGCACCCGGCGCGAGATCAAGAACCTGAACAGTTTCAAGTTCATGCAGCAAGCGATCGACTATGAAATTCGCTGGCAGATTGAAGAGCTCGAAGACGGCCGCGCGATCCAGCAGGCCACGGTGCTGTTTGACCCCGACACCGGCGAGACGCGCGCCATGCGCAGCAAAGAAGACGCCGCCGACTACCGCTACTTTCCGGACCCCGACCTGCCGCCGTTGGTGATCGCGCCCGAGTGGGTCGAGCGCGTGCGCAGCGCCATGACCGAGCTGCCGCGCGTCATGGCGGCACGCTTTTGCGCCGCCTACGGTTTATCTGATTATGACGCTACAGCGTTGACCCAGAGCCGGGAAGTAGCTAGCTATTTTGAAGCGGCGGCAAAAGCCAGCGGTCAGCCCAAGCTGGTCGGTAACTGGATCATGGGTGAGCTTTCGCGGCGTCTGAACGCGGCTGAGTCGGACATCAGCACCTGTCCGGTGACGCCGGCGCAACTGGCGCAACTGGTGACGCGCATTCAAGACGGCACCATTTCCAACAACGCCGCGCGCCAGGTGCTGGATGCCCTGTGGGCCGACCCGCAAGCGCAGGTCGATGCGGTCATCCAGGGCAAGGGTCTCAAACAGATGAACGATACCAGTGCGCTGGAGAAAATTGTCGAGACCGTGCTGGCCGCCAATCCGAAAAACGTGGCCGAGTTCCGCGCCGGTAATGCCAAGGCGCTCAACGCGCTGGTTGGCCAGATCATGAAAGCCAGCGCCGGCAAAGCCAACCCGCAACAAGCCGGCGAGTTGCTGCGCAGCAAGCTGGCAGCCTGAAACGGCGGCGGTTCAAAGTGTGGTGGCGCAGCCGTGATGACGCTAGCTGAATTGGGGTCAGAGTCCAAAAACCGATAGCCGCCACGAGGTGTGGCCCCCCGGTTGGCTGTTATCGTCAGGCCACGCCGTAACGCTGCCGGTACGCCAGCACTTGCGGGTAGGCCTGCGCCAGCGCGGCCGCGTCGGTTTGCTGCAGGTAGCGCAGCAGATCGTCGAGCGTAGCTACCGCGCACACTTGCAACCCCAACTGTTGCTGAACGTATTGCACGGCACTGTGCGCAACGTCGTGCCCGTTTTCGGTGGCTTTTTCTTGCCGATCCAGAGCGATCACGATGGCGTGGGCCCGGGCCTCGGTGGCGTTGATCAGCGCGATCGATTCGCGCACGGCGGTGCCGGCCGACATCACGTCGTCAACGATCAGCACGCGCCCGCGCAGCGGTGCGCCAACCAGCGTGCCGCCTTCGCCATGGTCCTTGGCCTCTTTGCGGTTATAGGCAAATGGCACGTTGCGACCCAGGTGCGCCAGTTCTACCGCCAGTGCTGCCGCCAGCGCAATGCCTTTGTAGGCGGGGCCAAAAATCATGTCAAATTCGATGCCGCTGGCCAACAAGCGCTGCGCATAGAATCGCGCCAATTTGCCCAGTTTGGCGCCGTCGTCAAACAGCCCGGCGTTGAAAAAATACGGGCTTAGGCGGCCGGCCTTGGTTTTAAACTGGCCAAAGCGCAGCACATCGCTGGCCAGCGCAAAAGCGACAAACTCCTGCGCCAGCGCGTTCTGGTCGGGCCCGGCGTGAGCTGAAGTTTCGATACCCTCTGACATGGAGAACCCCTGTGTTGACACTGACCAGTCTGAACCTCAACGGCATTCGTTCTGCCACCAACAAAGGGCTGGAGGCCTGGCTTGCCGCGTTGCAGCCGGATTGTATTTGCGTGCAAGAGGTCAAGGCGCAGGCAGCCGACCTGGCGGACCGCTTTGAGGCGCTGGCCGGGCTGCCGGGTTATTTTCATTTGGCCGAAAAAAAAGGCTATTCGGGCGTTGGCATCTACAGCCGCCTGCTGCCCAGCGATGTCATCACCGGCCTGGGCGACGCCGAGTTTGACGCTGAGGGGCGCTACGTTGAGCTGCGCTTTGATACGCCGCAACAGCAGCGATCGATCATCAGTTGCTACTTTCCCAGCGGTTCGTCGGGCCCAGAGCGGCAACTGGCCAAGTACCGCTTTCTGGATTTGATCTACCCGCATCTGCAAGCACTCAGGCACCAGCGCGACTTCATCTTGTGCGGCGACGTCAACATTGCGCATCAACAGATTGACTTGAAAAACTGGAAGAGCAATCAGAAGAACTCGGGCTTTTTGCCCGAAGAGCGCGCCTGGATGACCCGACTGTTGACCGAAGGCGGTCTGTTCGATGTGTATCGGCAACTCGAGCCGACCGCCACCGACGCTTCTTACACCTGGTGGAGCAACCGCGGTCAGGCCTACGCCAAGAATGTGGGCTGGCGGCTGGACTACCACCTGGCCACGCCCACCTTGGCCGCGCAAGCGCGCAGCGTCAGCGTCTATAAGGCGCAAAAGTTTTCGGATCACGCCCCGGTCACCGTTCAATACACTATTTAACCGAGAAAATCCATTAGGCGGGTCTTCGACCC
>JAQTSL010000071.1 GCA_028711355.1 Rhodoferax sp. | reverse complement strand
ATGGCGCCACGCCCATCGGTGGCTTGCCCTGGGGCATCGAGTGCAACCGCATTTCGGCCAATGCGGTCAGCTTTACCAACGCGCTGGACGCGCTGGGTTGTATGGTGGCCTCGGGCCGTTGCGATGTGGGGCTGATTGGCGCGGCACAGGTGGACAAGTTTGGCAACGTCAACACCACCGGTATCTGGGGTCACGCCATCGGCGAGCACTACACACCGCCCAAAACCCGCCTCACCGGTGCCGGTGGCGCCAACGACATTGCCAGTGGTGCCAAGCGTTTTGTCATCATGGTCGGCCATGAAAAGAAGCGCTTTGTCGAGAAAGTGGACTACATCTCTTCCCCCGGCTACCTGGAAGGTGGTGAAGCCCGCGCCCGTTATGGCTTTGTTGGCGGTGGCCCCTCAGCCATCGTCACCACGCTGGGTATTTTGCGGCCGCAGCCACACACCAAAGAGTTTGAGCTGACCGGTTGGTTTGCCTTTACCAGCGTCGATCAGATTCGCGCCGATACCGGCTGGGACTTAAAGGTGTCAGCGGATGCCAGCGTGTTGCCCGAACCCAGTGCCGCCGAACTGGCGGCCTTGCGCCGGGTCGATCAGACCGGCATGTTGCGCAAGTCAACGTGACTATCATCGCATCATGAACGACATCACAACCCTGCGCCGCGTGCTGCGCGACTGCCATACCATCGCCGTGGTCGGTCTGTCGGCCGAGTGGCACCGTCCAAGCTATTTCGCAGCCAAATACATGCAGCAACACGGCTACAAGATTGTCCCGGTCAACCCCAAGTACCCGGAAATTCTGGGTGAGCAAAGCTACCCTGATCTGGCGTCGATTCCGTTTGCGGTGGACCTGGTCGATGTGTTTCGCAAACCACAAGACTGCCTGCCGATTGCGCAGCAGGCGGTGGCCATCGGTGCCAAGGCGCTGTGGCTACAGATTGGCGTCATCAACGAAGAGGCAAAGCGCTTTGCCGAGCAGGCGGGCCTGACGGTGGTGATGGACCGCTGCGTCAAGATCGAATACGCACGCCTGTTTGGCGGCCTGAACTGGATGGGCGTCAACACCGGTGTCATCAGTGCCCACCGCCCCGTTTGAAAGCAAGATGATGACTGATCACACCTTCGGATTCGATACCATGAGCCTGCACGCCGGGCAAATTCCCGATGCCGCTACCGGCAGCCGGGCAGTCCCGATTTACCAGACCGCCGCCTACGTGTTTGACAGCCCCGAGCACGCTGCCAGCCTGTTTAACCTGCAGACCTTTGGCAACGTCTATTCGCGCTTGTCGAACCCCACCGTGGCGGTATTGGAAGAGCGCGTGGCGGCCCTTGAAGGCGGTCGCGCGGCAGTAGCCACCGCCAGTGGTATGGCCGCGCAAATGGTGGCGCTCTTGAACATTGTGGAAGCCGGTGACGAGATCGTCGCTGCGCGCACGCTGTACGGCGGCACGCACACGCAGCTCGATGTGAACTTTCGCAAGATGGGCATCCACACCGTGTTTGTCGATGCCGACGAACCCGACAACTTTGCCCACGCCATCACACCCAAAACCAAACTGCTGTACGCCGAAACGCTGGGCAACCCGTCGCTCAACGTGCTCGACATCGCACGCGTGGCCGCCATCGCCAACGCCGCTGGTTTGCCGCTGTTTATTGACAACACCTTTGCCTCACCCTACCTGTGCCGACCGTTTGAACACGGCGCCGCCGTGGTACTGCATTCGGCCACCAAATTTCTGGGCGGTCACGGCAGCACCATGGGCGGGGTGATTGTGGAATCGGGCCACTTCCCCTGGGGCAACGGCCACTTTGCGTGCATGACCGAGCCGTCCAAGGGCTATCACGGGGTGCGCTTCTTTGAAACCTTTGGCGACTTTGGCTTTACCGCCAAATGCCGCATGGAGGGCTTGCGCACGTTCGGCCCGGCGCTGTCACCCTTCAACGCATTCCTGCTGCTGCAAGGGGTTGAAACGCTCTCCTTGCGCATGGACCGGCACTGCGCCAATGCGCTGGCGGTGGCGCAACATCTTGCGTCGCACCCCTTTGTTGCCTGGGTCAACTACCCCGGCCTGGCGTCCAGCAAGTACCACGCGTTGGCGCAAAAATATCTGCCGCGCGGCGCCGGTGCTGTGCTCACCTTTGGCATCAAGGGCGGCGCTGGCGCCGGTCAAAAATTCATAAACAGCGTGCAGTTTTTGTCGCACCTGGCCAATATTGGCGACGCCAAAACGCTGGTGATTCACCCGGCCTCGACCACGCACCGCCAGATGGACGAAGCACAGCAGATCGCCGCCGGTGTGCCGCCAGATTTGATCCGTCTGTCGGTCGGGCTGGAGACGCTCGACGATATTTTGTGGGACATTGACCAGGCACTGGCCAAGGCCATGCTTTAGCTTGACCGCGTGGCAACGGCGTCATTTCAGGTTTAGGCTTGTGCCCACAAGGATCGAATCGGCAGGGCAAACAGGCGTGGCCCAAAAGGCAAAATGCCAAGGCGGCAATAGATCCACCAGAAACACCCGCTCCAGCAGGCCTAAATAGTCACGCACCGTGGGACGGCTCAAGCCAAAGGGGCTGGCCAATTCGCTCACGTTAAACAAATGCGCCGTTTGACCGGCGGCCAATTCGGGCAAACGGGGCATGACATCGAGCGCCGCGATGCGTGCCAAATCGCGCACATCGCGCTGAATCAGGGTTTGCACATAGGCCTGGTACCAGGCTCTGCGCCGTGCTGGCTGACGCATCAGCGCTGCCAGAAAACCACCCGCCACCAGCAACTCGGCCAGCGCCAAGCCCATGCGTGCGCAAGACATCACCTTGAACTCAGCGCTAAAAAGTTGCGCCAAAAAACCACTGGGGTATTGACGCAACTGAACTTGCGCCAACGGGTGCAGGCGAATCACTTGGATCCGCCCGGCCAGCGAATCTGCCAGTTTGGGCAACAACAACACATTGGCTGAACCAGTCAATAAAAACCGGCCCGGTTGGCGGTCGCGATCTACCAGCAACTTGAGCGAGGTGAATATCTCGGGCACGCGCTGAACTTCGTCCAGCACCATCCCCGGGGACAAATCGGAGACAAAACCCAGTGGATCGGCACGCGCAGCGCGCACCAGGTTGTCGTCGTCAAAACTAAGGTAACCCAACCCCGCAGGCTCGGCCACGGTGCGCGCCAAGGTGGTTTTGCCAGCTTGGCGCGGGCCTTGCAATAGCACCACCGGCGTATCGGCCAAGCTGCTCTGCAACACCGTCTGAGCCAGGCGCGGTAACGCCAAGGCGGTCGGTGAAAGTGGCAAATTGAGCATTGGCCAATTGAAATAATATCGACTCAAATCGAGGATTTAAGTCGATCATCATCCCAGCCAATTTACACCAAAAATGGCATCTTGCCCTTATTCAGCAAGTGTCAGAAGCTATTGAATTAATTGCAAAACTGGTGGCGTGTTACGCAACTGGGTCAGATCGAACCCTTGCTGGCTGGCGCGCCAGCCAGACCAGCGCCGCGCCGCACGCCAGCACTGGCAGCAGCGAGCCCAGGGTTAAGATCATCCAGCCCTGCGTGGTCACCAGCGCGCCGCTGGCAAAGCTGGTCAGCGCGGTGGTGGCAAAGACAAAGAAGTTAAGCGCGCCCTGGGCCCGGTCTTTTTCTGGTGGGGTGTAAGTTTGCAATGACAAGGTGGTGCTTCCGGTAAACAAAAAGTTCCAGCCCACGCCCAGCAAAAACAGCGCCAGCAGAAACTGCTGCAAATCGACACCAGACAGGGCAATCGCGATGCAAACGGCGTTCAGCAGCACGCCCACGCCCATGATCGGCAGCACGCCAAAGCGTTTGATCAGGTGACCGGTGACAAAGCCTGGTGCAAACATGCCGATCACGTGCCACTCCAGCACCAGCGCCACGTCACTAAATGGCAAGCTGCACTGCTGCATCGCCAACGGGGTGGCGGCCATCAGCAAATTCATCACACCATAGCCCAAAGCCCCGCACGCGGCGGCCACGACGAAGGTCGGCTGGCGCATGATTTCAGCCAGTGGCCGCCCCTGTTGGCCAGGCACCTTGGGCGGCGCTGGCGCAAACGTAATGAAGGCCAGCACCGCCATCGCCACCAGCGCCACACCGGCCAGCGCCAGATAAGCCCCCATGAACGGCACCGCCGTGGCGCTGCGCGTGGCCGCAGCCAGGTTGGGACCGGCGACCGCGCCGATCAGCCCGCCGGCCATGACGATCGATACTGCTTTTTCTTTGAAACCGGCGCTGGCCAGCTCAGCGGCGGCAAAACGGTACAGGTTGGCGTTGGCGTTGTAGTAACCGGCGATCACGGTGGCGCCGCACAGCAACCAAAAGTTGTGACTCCAGGCAGCAAAAGCGCACAGCAGCGCGCTCAAACAAGCCACCAGCAGACCCAGTTGAAACGATGCTTGGCGGCCGAAACGGCTCTGGCTGCGCGCCACCAGGCTGGTAGATAGCGCACCACCCACCACGTAGCCCATCACCGGCAGTGTCGCCATCCAGCCCAGCGGCGCCAGGCTCAGACCTACCAGCCCATTGATGGCGATAAAGGTCACGTTGTTGGTCAGGAACAAGCCCTGGCACAAGGCCAGCAGCCACAGGTGTCGGTTCATGCAATGAGTTGGGTCAAGGAATCAGAACAGCCGCCCAACCGGGCCGACCGGGGCTCAGGTCTAGGCGTGGGTCATCCAGTCGCTGAGTCCGGGGCTGTCCAGATGCGCCACGCTGTTGTAGGTATTGAGCGCATAGCGCTTGGGCGTAAAGGTGAGCTCGCTCACGGCGGTGTTGCGCAAGCGCATATTGAGCTCAAGCGTCGCTGCCGCTGGCGTGGCCAGCACGTGGCCAATGGCGCAGGCGATCGGGCCACCGCTGGAGACCAGCAACACGTTTTGCGCGTCGCTTTGCTGAATCTGGCTCAGCACATCGACAACGCCTTGCGCAAAGTCCGGCCACGACGGTAACCCGACCGGTGTGATGCGGCCCAGCATCCACTGTGTCAGGCCCTGGCGCAGCAGGCGAAAGTGGTGGCGATACAGCTCGGGTGTGGTCGGGCGCTCCAGCGCGTCGGGGTGCACGCCGGCAATCACCGCTGCGCTGTCGTATTCGTTCAGTCCAGCGCACGCGGTGGCGCTCAGTTGGGTTTGCAGGCCGTCACACAAGCCGTCCAGGGTCTGCGCATGGCGCCTGAGCGTACCGGTATAAACCGCGTCAAACACAATCGACTTGGCGGCGAAATAGTGCCCCAGGCGTTGGCTTTGGCGCTGGCCGAGTTCGCTCAACTGGTCGTAGTCGTCAGCGCCAAACGAAGCCTGACCATGCCGCACAAGGAAAAGGGTTGCCATGGGGCGCGAATGTAAGCGAAATTTTACAAACGCGTCTGTCGCGGCCGCGACCTTGGAGGGGGCTCCCTACAAACTCACGCTGCCGTCGATGCAGGTGACGCAGTCGCCACCCACCCAAACCTGCCCGTTTGCGTCTTGCGACAGGTGCACCTGGCCAAAGCGGCCCAGGCAGGAGCCTTGCATTGCCACGTAAGCACGGGGTGCCAGGCCGTCCGCGATCAGCCATTGCGCCAGGCTGGCGTTGAAACTGCCGGTGACCGGGTCTTCGAGCACCGTCACGCCGGAGTCGAAAAAGAACCGGACGGTCAGTTGTGCTTGGGTTGTTTGAGTGGGGACTGCTGCTCCAGCCGTATCTGCTGATGTACCCGGGTTGCCTGCGAACGCCCGCGCCTGGCGGTTTGAGCGTTTGATGAGCCCACTGCTCGTTGACGGGACATCCACCGCCGCCAGGCCGATGCCGCTGATGCCTGTAGCCTTCATTGCACTGCGCAACGCTACGGCATCTGGTTTGACATGCTGCACGGTGTCTGCGCTGTCCATCAGCAGGCCAAAGTGGCTGGGGCCATTGTTGAGGTATTGCGCGGCCAGCACCTGCGCTGGGGATAGACCCAAAGTAGCGGTCAAGCTGGCCACGGTGTCGGGCGTGGGCTGGCGGCGGGTGAGTGCCGGCGCAGCAAAGGCGATGGGACCGGTATTGTGGCGAATGCGCACCAGCCCCACCGGGCATTGCTGCACGATGAACTCAGGGTGTTTCGGCTGGCCCCCGGCTTGCAGCCAGGCGTGGCAACTGCCCAGCGTCGGGTGGCCGGCAAACGGCATTTCATAGGCGGTGGTGAAGATACGCACCTGGTAGTCGGCACCGGCTGCGGCGGCCTCGGGTGTGGGTGGCAGCAAGAAGGTGGTTTCAGACAGGTTGGTCCAATGAGCAAAGTGCTGCATGTCGCCGGTGCTCAAGCCGGTGCCGTCGAGCACCACGGCCAGCGGATTGCCAAGGTAGGGCGTGTCGGTGAAGACATCGACTTGTTTGAACGGGCGTGTTTTCATGGGCTGCTACCAAGGTTTGAAAGAGTCAGGACAAGGGAATATCAAGTACGCCGCGTACGGCAGAGCGAACCAGGATGCTGGCGTACCAGCCCTCTAGATGGGGCAGCGATGGCCGGGCTTGTGGCAGGCCAAACCAGCGGTGAATCTCGCAGGCCACCGGGATGTCGGCCATGCTGAATTCGGCGCCGCCCAAGTAGGCGTGTTGTGACAGGTGCTGATCCAGCAGTGTCAGCAGCGGCTCCATGGCCGCAACTGACTTGGCGATCACGCTCAGGTCGCGCCGATCTTCGGGTGTGCGAATCCACTGCAAGAAGGCGCCACCACCAGCGGGGTTGAGCGTGGTTTGCTGCCAGTCCATCCAGCGCTCGGCATCAAAACGTTGCACCAGGTCTTGTGGATACAGTGCCGGGGCGTAGCGGGCGCACAGGTAACGCACGATGACGTTGGACTCCCACAGTACCAGTTCATCGTCTTGCAGTGTGGGTACTTGGGCATTGGGGTTGAGGTGCAGGTATTCAGGCGTTTTCACCACACCAAAAGCCAGCCCCGCATCAGTGCGGGTAAACGGCATTCCGGTTTCCCGCGCGGCCCAGACCACCTTGCGAACGTTGATGGAGCTCAGTCGTCCCCAGATGTGAAGCATGTTCAGGCTCCTTGTTGCTTTTTGATGGTGGCAGCCAGCGCCGCCACGCCCCGGTGAATCTCTTCCACGCTGGGGGTGACAAAACTCAGGCGCAGGGTGCGCTCGTCACCATGGTCGGCGTAGAACGGGGCACCGGGCACAAAGGCCACACCCTTGTCCACGGCGTGTGGCAGCAGATCTACTGCCTTCATACCCGCGGGCAGACGCGCCCACAAAAACATGCCACCGGCCGGTGTGTTCCAGGTCAATGATTGATCCGGTTGGGTTTGCGCGTCAGGAAAGTGCTGCGCCAGCGCCTCCAGCATGGCGTCGCGCTGCGACTTGTACAGGGCACGGATGGTCGGCACATGGCGGTCCAGAAAGCCGTCTTTCATGACCTCGGAGATCATGCGCTGGTTAAAGCCAGGGCTGTGCAGGTCGGCCGCCTGTTTGGCTTGCAGCAGCTTGGGGTAGACCGCTTTGGGGGCGACGATAAAACCCATGCGCAGGCCCGGGGCCAGCACCTTGGAGAACGAGCCCAGGTAAATGCCGCCCGCGGGGTTGCGGGCGGTCAGGGGTGCGGGCGGCGGCGCATCAAACCACAGGTCACCATAGGGGTTATCTTCAACCAGTGGCAAGTTGCGCTCGGTGGCCAGCGCGCTCAACGCGGCGCGGCGCGCTTCGGTCATGGTACGGCCGGTGGGGTTCTGGAAGTTGGGCAACACGTAGAGAAAACGCGCGCCGTCAGCAACTTTCGCCAGGTTGTCGATGACCACACCATGCTCGTCACTGGCCACGCTGACCACGTTCGGTTCCATCGGGATGAAGGCCATCACTGCGCCCAGGTAGGTGGGCGATTCGACCAGGATTTTGCTGTCCGCATCAACCAACACCTTGGCCACCAGATCCAGACCCTGTTGTGAGCCGGTGGTGATCAGCACCTGGCTCGGGTCAACCTGCCACGGCAGCATGGCGGCTACTTGCTCGCGCAGCGGGCCAAAACCCTCGCTGGCAGCATACTGAAGCGCACCCGCCGGGTCGTCTTTCAACACCTTGGCGCAGGCGGCTTCAAACTCGGCCACCGGGAAAGTTTTGCTGGACGGCAGACCACCGGCAAAACTGATGATGCCGGGGCGCTCGGTAACCTTGAGGATTTCACGGATCACCGACGGGTTCATGCGCGCGGCGCGGCGCGCCAGGTGCCAGGGGGAAGGAGGTGGGGTGTCGGTCATGGTGTGGCTATCTTGGAGTTGAAAACAGGAGCAATACGCTGTATGTCACGCACTGGCATCTTGCGGCCAATGGCCACGACGGCGATCACTGCCAGGCCAAAGCCCAGGCTCAAAGCGTCCAGCGATTCGCCCAGAATGGGCACGGCAAACAGCATGCTCATGAAAGGTTGCAGCAGTTGCATCTGGCTGACCCGCACCGTGCCGCCCAGCGCCAGGCCGCGGTACCAGGCAAAAAAACCCAGCCACTGGGAAAACAGTGCCACGTAGAAAAAGCCCAGCCATGCATCAAATTGAATAGCTGTTTGCGGATATTCCATAAGGGCTAACGGCATATTGATGGGTAAACCGATGACCAGCGCCCAGCAGATCACCTGGTCGGCACGCAGTCGGGTGGCAAGTAGTCCGCCGACGCCATAACCGACCGCCGCGCAGGCCATGGCCAGCAGCAGCCAGACGTCGGCACGGGCCAGCGACAAACCGCCTTGCCCTGAGCGCAACACGGCAAACCCGACCACCAACGCCGTGCCCAGGCCGGCACACAGCCAGAACCCTACCGACGGCCGCTGGCGGTGCAGCCAGGCACCCACCAAGGCGGTGGCCAGCGGCAACACGCCCAGCATCACGCTGGCGTGCACCGCCTCCACATGGCGCATGGCCACCGATGAAAACATCGGAAAACCCAACACCACGCCCAGCGTCACCAACCCCAGCAGACCCCAGTCGGCGCGCTGCGGCCAGGGCGCGCGGGTCAGCCACAAAAAACCGATGGACAGCAGCGCCGCCAGCGTGGCTCGACCACTGGAGACAAACACGCCGGAGAGTTGCGGCGCATCTGGCGTGCCCACGGCCAGACGGGTGAGGGGCAGCGTCAACGCAAATATGCCGACACCCAGCAGACCCAACAGCAGGCCATTGCGCAGTGCATGAGTGTGTGGCAGCGCGCTCATGGGGCGGCCTGCGTCGGGATGGCGTTCATGGCCCAGCGCGCGGCGTATTCGGCGTGCAGGGTGGTGGTATCAAACAGCGGCACGGCGCAGTCCTGCGGCCCGATCAGCATGGCGATTTCGGTGCAACCAAGAATGACGGCCTGCGCACCCTGCGCCTGCAAGTTGGCAATCACCCGCTGGTAGGTCTGGCGCGATGCGGCTTTGACCTGGCCCAGACATAGCTCGTCAAAAATGATGCGATGCACTGCGTTGCGCTCGGCCTCTGGCGGGGTCAGCACCATCAGGCCGTGCTGGTCTTCAAGGCGGCTACGGTAAAAGTCCTGCTCCATGGTGAAGCGCGTGCCCAGCAGGCCCACGGTGGTGTAACCAGCTTCTCTGATGGCCTGCGCTGTGGGGTCGGCAATGTGCAGCAACGGAATGTGAACTGCGGCGGTGATGGTATCGGCCACCTTGTGCATGGTGTTGGTGCACAGCAGCAGCGCGTCGGCCCCGGTGGCTTCAAGTTTGCGCGCTACGTCGGCCAGCAAGGCCCCTGCGGCCTCCCACTGGCCGTTGGCTTGCAGGTGTTCAATTTCAGCGAAGTCCACGCTGTACAAAATCAGCTTGGCTGAGTGCAGGCCGCCCAACTGCGCTTTCACCGCCTGGTTGATCAACTGGTAGTACGGCACGGTGGATTCCCAGCTCATGCCGCCGATCAGCCCCAGGGTTTTGCGTTGAAGTGCTTCTTTTTTCATAGCTATTTGTGCCTGCTTAACTGTCTGCCAGAGGCCAATTTGTTCAATAAAAATAATCAGATGGTCCCCATCCACAGTGCCGTGGCCAGCAGTACCCCAGCCATGCTGCGGTTGAACCAGCGCAGCCTGCGGCCACCGTGCTGCGGGTCGGCCAGCCATTGGCGCAAGCCGGTGCCGACCAGCGCGTAGGCGAGGTTGCTGGTCAGTGCGAAGCCCAGCAACAACGGCAGTACCAACGTAAAACGCGACCACAGATCCACGCGCCCAGCCAGCCAACCGGCGACCACGGTGAGCGCCAGCAGCCAGGCCTTGATGTTCAAAAACTGCAACAGCACGCCTTGCCAAAACGTCACAAGGAGTTGGCGCTTGCTGGCCTGCGCGGGACGGTGCGCGTGCCACAGTTTCCAGGCCAGCCAGATCAGGTAGGCCACGCCAGCGGCCTTCACCGCCAGACGCAGCGGCGGCAGGCTGACCACCAGCGCACCAACACCGCTGGCGCAAAGCGTCAGCAGCAGGCCCCAACCCACCGGCACGGCCAACACAAAGCGCATGGCGCCAGGCAAGCCAAAGTTGGCTGCCAGCGCGGTGGACAGCGTGGTGTTGGGCCCGGGCGTGAAGCTCACTGCCGTGCACAGCAGCAGCAGGGCGGTCCATTCTGAACCGTTCATGGGCCGGTGGTGGATGCATTCATGGGTGTCACTGTAGCGCTAAAATCAGCACACCTACAGTACACTTTGATGAACAAAGTTTTAAACTGTATTGTGGGTCAATGCAGCACAGACTGACCGCGTCGTTGCGCATTCAGGGTGTGCATTCAAGGAGTCCCCATGTTGGTCAAAGCCGCTTCCCAATCACTGGCCGAGCAACTTGCCGGGCGCTTTGCCGAGCGTATTCGCAGCCGTTTGCTGGCCCCGGGCACGCGCCTGCCGTCGGTGCGCCAGTGTGCCCAGCAGCAGGGTGTGAGCCCGAGCACTGTGGTGGCGGCCTATGACCGCTTGCTGGCGCAGGGCTTGGTAGAGGCCCAGCGTCACCGTGGTTTTTATATAAGAAATCAGGCTGTAACCCTTTTGGAACAAGCGCAAGCAGCTATTGATTCAGCAGTTACCACTGAGCCACCAATACCCGCTGCCGACTCCAACCTGCGGCATGTGCCGGTAGATGCCACGGCACTGATTCGTGGCATGTTCCACAGCAGCAGCGGTCAACCACAACCCGGCATGGGGGCGTTTCCGCCAGACTGGCTGGAAACCAGCTTCATGTCGGCCGCAGTGCGGCGCTTTTGCAGCGGGGCCGAGCTCAAGGCGCTGTCGCTGCACTATGGCGAGCCCGCCGGTGATGCGTCTTTGCGCCAAGCGTTGGCCGGCCGCTTGAACGCACTGGGCATTGCCGCCACAGCGCAGCAAATCATCACCACCGTGGGAGCCACCCATGCGCTGGACATCATCAGCCGCACCCTGCTGCACGCCGGTGACTACGTGATGGTCGAAGAACCCGGCTGGGCGGTGGAATTTGCCCGGCTCGATGCCCTGGGCATGCGCATCTTGCCAGTGCCGCGCGGCCCCAACGGGCCCGATTTGGCGGTGCTGGCGCGTTACTGCGAGCTGCATCACCCCAAGCTGTTTGTCAGCGTCAGCGTATTCCACAACCCTACCGGCTACTGCCTGGGCGCGGGGCACGCGCACCGCCTGTTGCAGTTGGCGCACCAGCACGATTTTTATGTGGTGGAGGACGACACCTACAGCCACATCGCGCCTGACCACGCGACCCGGCTGTGCGCGCTGGACGGCTTGCAGCGCAGCATCTACGTGAGTGGTTTTGCCAAAATTTTGGCCCCGGGCTGGCGTGTCGGTTTTCTGGCGGCACCCACGGCGTGGTTTGAGCGCCTGCTCGACACCAAGCTGCTCGGTACCCTGACCACGCCCGCGCTGTTTGAGAAAGCGCTGGCCTGGTGCATCGAGCAGGGCCAACTGCGCCGCCACGCCCAGCAACTGCGCACCCGGCTGGACCAGGCACGGGGCCGCAGCGTGAGGCTGGCGCTAGCAGCAGGCTGCACCTTCGCCACGCCACCGACCGGGCTGTTTGGCTGGGTTGACACCGGCGTGGACACCGATGCCCTGGCGCAGCGCATGTTGGATAAAGGTTACCTGCTGGCCCCGGGGGCGCTGTTTCACGCCAATCACACGCCCAGCACGCTGATGCGCATCAATTTCTGCACCACGCAAGAGGCGGCGTTTTGGCAGGTATTTGCTGCTCTGCGGCAAAACATGGGGTGACAGACGGCCTTGGTCAATAACCAGTTTGCGCTGCAAAAACGTATTGCCCAGGCTCTGGCGTAGCCAGTGCAGCAACGCCATGCCACCGTTGCCGCAGGGTGATGGTAAGCGGCACGCGCACGCTAAGCCGCGGCAACCAGCCCAAGCTGCACCGCTGCCACCCGCGCGCGTTCAATCATTTCACCAACGCGCTCGCCGCTGATACCCTCACGCTGCGCTTGTTCGGCCAACGCGCGGGTGTTGACCTGCTGCATCAGCGCCAGCACCCGCAGCAAGCGTGGCCGTTGTGGGTAAGGCGCCTCGTGGTGCTGCAGCCGTCCGCGCGCGTCGCATTCGCACGCCAGCAAGATGTCGGCCAAGCGCTGCGGTTTGCGCAGCGCGTCGCAGCGCATCAGCAGCCGCACCAGCGCAGCGGCGTTCAGGTCGCCGCTGCGGTGAATGTTGCTGTGTTCGCGTGCCATCACCGTGGCCACCTCAACGCAGACGCTGGGCACGCGCAGGCGCTCGCAAACCTGGCGCAGCAGGGCAACGCTGCGCCCCTCGTGGCCAAGGTGGCGCGGCAAAATATCGGCCGGTGTATTGCCCTTGCCCAGGTCGTGGCACAAGCAGGCAAAACGCACCGGCAGGCTGGCCTGCAACCGCGCGGCCATGTCCAGCACCAGCATCACGTGCACGCCGGTGTCCACCTCCGGGTGGTAGTCGGCGCGCTGCGCGACACCCCACAGCCGGTCCAGTTCGGGCAGCAGCCGGCGTAGCGCACCGCAGTTGCGTAACACCTCAAACATCCGTGACGGGCGCGGTTCCAGCAGGCCGCGCGCCAGCTCTTGCCAGACGCGTTCGGCCACCAGATGATCGACTTCGCCGCTTTGCACCATCTCGCGCATCAGTGCCGCTGTCTCGGGCGCCACGCTAAAGTCGGCAAAACGTGCGGCAAAGCGCGCCACCCGCAAAATGCGCACCGGGTCTTCACGAAACGCCGCACTCACATGGCGCAGCAG
>JAQTSL010000070.1:5425-13205 GCA_028711355.1 Rhodoferax sp. | reverse complement strand
AGGCGGAGTTGGATATTTCATCAATGCAACCGCGGCTAGCCAGCTTCAGAAAGCTGAATCAATGGATGTTTCTACGGTAGCTTCTGCCACTCGTACGTTAGCTATTGTGGACGGAGCAATTGGTGCAGTATCCAGTCAGAGAGCAGTTTTTGGTGCGCTTCAGTCGCGTCTTGAGACCACTATCGCTAGCTTGAATACAACCTCTGAAAATATGTCCGCGTCTCGTTCGCGGGTTCAGGACGCAGACTTCGCCACAGAAACCGCCAACCTGTCGCGCGCCCAGATCCTGCAACAGGCCGGTACCGCCATGGTGGCGCAGGCCAACCAGTTACCGCAAGGTGTGCTGGCGCTGCTGCGGTAATCGGGAACAGCGGGTTTGAAAAAGCCCGTTGCTTGACCGGTTGCTCCGGCAGTGGGTTTTTTGGACGACGACGGACGTAGGGTCCCTCGTCGTTTTTTGGTATCCTGGGTTTAGTGGGCTTTTTTGAGGTTTAGGACGCAAGCAAAGGTGTCAAACTCCAGCAAGTCAGTTTGAGCAGGAGATAGGTATGGCAACGATTTCATCGGCAGGCATCGGTAGCGGTTTGGATGTCAACAGCATCGTGACGCAGTTGGTCGCGCTAGAAAAGCAGCCGCTTAAAGCGCTCGAGTCCAAGGCAACGGTGGTGCAGGCGCAGATTTCTGCGTTTGCTGAAATCCAGTCACAGTTTTCTGCGTTGTCTGATGTCACCACACGCATTGCAGACAGCACAGCATGGGCTGCGCGCTCCGCCTCTTCGTCCAACACCAGTGCTGCAACAATTTCGGTGACCTCGGCGGCCGCGGCCACCTCTTTTACGCTGGATGTGGATGTTTTGGCCAAAAAACAGTCCACTTCTTCGCCTGCAACCATCACCACCGGCGCTTACGTGGGGGCTGGCACACTGACGTTTCGCCTGGGCACCTGGACCGGGGCCACCACTGACGCTGGTGCTGACAATACAGCTTTGGCAGCGGCAGAGGCCAGCGCCACATCGGCCCTCACCGCTGACAACACTGCGGCTGCCGCCTTGACCGCCCTTGCGGTGGGCACCCCCACGGTCAATAACTACGCCGTGGCTTACAACGCCTGGACGGCGGCGATTGCCGCCAATGACCATGTGACACCTGCGCTGCAAACTGTCGAGTCAGATGCACTGGCTACGCTCAATAGCGAATATGCTCTATTGGCGCCGGCTGATCAGGCCAGCGTTGATGCCCTGCCAGAGGTGATTGCCGCTGCTGCGACGGATGCTTCTACGCTGAAGGGAACCGCTATTGCCGCCCGATCAAGTTTTACCGCGGCATCAGGCAGCTCTGACGTGACAGTGAGTGTGGAAGCAACCGATACCGTGGCCACGTTGGCCGCCAAAATCAACGCCGCAAGTGCTGGCGTGGTGGCCACTGCGTTTAATGACGGGACCTATGACCGTCTGCTGTTAAGCGCCAAAGACACTGGCAAGGCGGCCGGCTTTAAGGTGACGGCAACCGATACCGTGGCCAATGGCGGTGGAGTGCTGACCAGCGGTGACAACTTGTCGCGCCTGGCCTATGACCCGAGCAGTGGGGCTTTTGGCATGGCAAGCTCGGGCATACCCGCCAGTTACGGAGGTGATGCGCTAGCACGTATCAATGTGCTGGCGGTGACATCGGGCTCCAACACGCTGGACAGCAATATTCCGGGGGTCACTATCAATTTGGTGGCAACCACCACGCCAACGACCCAGGTCACTTTGTCGGTCAGTGAGGACGTGACCCTCGCCGTTAAAAACGTGTCTGATTTTGTCACCGCCTACAACACTTTGAGTGCTTCACTGGCTGATTTGACGAAATACGACGCCGCCACCAAAACTGCTTCCTTGTTTCAGGGCGATTCAGCCATGCTGGGCTTGCAAAGCGTTTTGCGCAGCATGTTGGGCTCTACCAGTACCGGTAGCAGCGTTTATTCGCGTTTGTCGGATGTGGGGGTTCAACTGCAGCGTGACGGCTCTTTGACGCTGAACACGACCAAGCTCAGCGCCGCCGCCAACAACGGTACCGAGCTGCAAAAAATGTTTACCACCAACAACAGCAATACTTTGACCAATGGTTTTGGCATCAAGTTTCGTGATTTGGCGCGGGGCGTATTGGCCACTGGCGGTTCTGTGGTCAACAAAGCCACGGCCCTGCAAAACGCCCTGACGCGCAATGCGGCCGAGCAAACCAAGGTAAATGACCGGGCAGCCTCGTTTGAGGCACGCTTGCGCAAGCAGTACTCCGCGCTGGACGTGCGCATGGCGGGTCTGACCGCGCTAAACGCCTATGTGGCACAGCAGGTGACCACTTGGAACAAGTCAACCGCGTAAATGTTTGGCTTATCTCTTTAGTTGTCGCTGGCAGTGCCGATAATTTCTGCAACAAAACATGGAGTTCAGCATTTACACCTCAGTCAGCTCCCGCGCCGCACATGCCTACAAAAGGGTTAGTGTCGAGTCGAGCGTTGAAATGGCAGACCCGCATAAGCTGGTTTGTTTGTTGTTTGAAGCGCTTCAACGCTATATTGGCAGTGCCAAGTTGTTCATACAAGCGGGTAATGTCCCAGCCAAGTGTCAGCAAATCAGCAACGCCATTTGCATCTTAGAAGAAGGCCTGAAGGCCCCACTTGATTTGGAGCATGGCGGCGAAATTGCGACCAACCTGAATGCCCTGTATGACTACTGCGTGCGGCGCCTGGTCTTGGCCAATGCGCGCAATGATGTGGCGGGTTTGGATGAGGTGAGCCGTTTGATTGCCCCTGTGATGAACGGTTGGAAACAGATCGAAGGCGATGGGCCGGCGTATTTGCGGCCTGTTCAGTAGCTTAAAGTGTTATGTCTCAAATTCTGATTGATTACTACAAGGCTATTGAAAACAGCAGTGTCATGATGCTCGATGCTGCCCGGGCTGAAGACTGGGACGGTGTCATGCGCTATGAGAGCGCTAGCGCGGTGTTGATCGAGCAACTGCGCAGCCGTGCCAGCACAGAGACGCTGGACGCCGATGCACGCAAAGAAAAAACGCGCATCATGCAGCGCATCTTGAGTAACGATGCCAAGATCAGGTACCTGGCGGAGCCTTGGCTGGATCACTTTGAGGCCAAGTTTGAAGGGCAGCACGTGCTGCACTAGAAGGCCGGCATATTCCCCTTTATTGGCGCTTTAGAGCGCCATTTTCTTTTTAGACTGTCAACTTGAATAAGTCTGGAAATGGGTTTGGATGTGAGCTGGAAGTTTGTCTTTGCTGCGTCAGTGTCGTTGTTGGTGGCGTGTGCGTCCACCCAGGACTTTGTGCGCCCCGAGTTGCCTGTGCCCAAGCAGTGGGCAAGTTCTGCGGGGGATTTTGAGGCGGCTGCGTCCAAAACCCATTGGAGCGCCTTTTTTACCGACCCGCAATTGCAAAGTCTGATTGAGCTGGCACTTGCCAATAACCGCGATTTGCGCATTGCTGCAGGCCGGGTGCAAGAGGCGCGGGCCCAGTTTGGTATGGCGCGCGCTGATTTATTGCCGACCGTGAATGCGATGGGGTCTGGCAATGTGACGCGAACCTCGTCAGACTTGAGCGGCATTGGCGCCCCCCTGACCAGTCGGCGTTTTGATCTGTCCATGTCAGGCGTGTCTTACGAAATTGATTTTTGGGGTCGCGTGGCCAGTCTGAACGAGGCCGCGCGGGTCAGCTATTTGGCCTCTGAGGAGTCGCGCCGGTCAGTCTATCTGTCGCTGATCTCCGATGTGGCGCTGTCGTATCTGAATCTGCTGCAATACATAGAACTGATCGCCGATGAGCAAGCCAGCGTGGCGCTGCGCGAGCATTCGCTGCTGTTGATTCAAAAGGGATTTGAGGCTGGCGCTGCCAATGATTTTGAATACCAGCAAGCCCGCAGTTTGCTGGAATCTGCCCAGGCGACGTTGGCCAGCTATGACTACCAGCTCTCGGTGGCGCGAAATCGGCTCAATTTTTTGCTGGGCAATGCGCCTTTTGACTTCAAGCTGGGTGCGCGACTGGACCAGCAAGGGCTTGAAAAGCCACTGTCGGCGGGCCTGCCCGCTGAAGTGCTGCTGCTGCGCCCGGACGTGCTGGCAGCAGAGCAGCGTCTGCGGGCCACGCACGCCAACATTGCTGCTGCGCGGGCCGCTTTTTTGCCAAAAGTGATGCTGACCGCCAGTCTGGGTCTGGCCAGCCAGGGACTGGCAAGCCTATTTAGTGGCGGTGCCTGGGCTTTTCAACCACTGATCACTATGCCACTCTTTGACGGCGGTCGGACTGCGGCTGGGGTGGACCTGGCCGAGGCACGCAAACTGATTGCGGTGGCCGAATATGAGCGCTCCATTCAGGTGGCGTTTCGCGAGGTGGCGGATTTGCTGGCTTCACGCCAATCCCTGGCTCGGCAATTGGAGGCTGTGCGTATTGGCGTACAAGCGCAGAGCCGCCGTCTGGAAATTGCCCAAGGGCGGTTTGACGCCGGGGCCAGTGGCTACCTGGAGGTGCTGGAGGCACAGCGCGAATTGATTGGCGCGCAGCAGATGGCGGTGCAGCTCAGACGGGCGCAACTGGAGTCTAATGTGCAGCTCTACAAAGCCTTGGGCGGCGGGAGCGGTTCGGTGCAGTGATGGCAAGCAGAAATTTAGCAAAAGACAAGCGCGATTTTGATCGCACCCTCAAAGAGGCGCGCATTGGGCATCGTGAATCGCAATACGAAATTGCGCTGATGTATGCCAATGGGGTGGGTGTTGCGCAAGATTTTTCGCAGGCCATTGATTGGGTACGACAGTCTGCCGAGCGTGGCTTTGCCCCGGCGCAGTACCTGTTGGCGACTCGGTTTAGCGCCGGTGAGGTGGTTGAGCAAGACGACCATCAGGCGCTGAAGTGGTTGCTCAAGGCCGCTGAACAGGAACACCCCAAGGCGATTTACAAGTTGGCCAGGTTTTACAGCACCACGCACGAGCGGGCGGCAGCGGAGCTGTGTCAGGTGGCGGCCAAGGCCGGTGTGCCGCAAGCACAATTGGCAGTAGCTTCTGAAATGCTAGCTGCTCAGGTAGACCCAGTAAGCGTTGAGCAGGCTTTTTTGTGGTGTAAAAAAGCAGCCGAGCAAGGTGTGGCTGCTGCGCAGTGCGCCCTGGCTGACCGGTATGCTCAAGGCGAAGGCGTGGCCCAGGATATTGCCGCAGCCTATGGCTGGTACCGCAAGGCCGCGCGCCAGTACCATATCGCTGCACAGGTGGCGATGGCCCGGCTGGATGCGCAAGGTATGGGCCGGGGCGGCGAGGATGCCGCCAACCGGCGGGTATCGGGCTCGACCAATCGCCGTCGCAATGACCAGCGCTGGAGCCAGGCCGGCGATGCGGGTGATGCCACTGCGAAGTATCAGTTGGGTTTGATGTACCAAAACGGTTGGGGTGTGGCGCAAGACCTGGCGCAGGCGCAGCGGTGGTTTAGCGCCGCTGCGCAACGGGGTCAAGTTGATGCACAGTTGGCTTTGGCCAGGTTGTTGGAGGCGGATTCTGACTATCGTCAGGCACTGGATTGGTACCAGCATGCTGCGGCGCAGGCGCACCCCGAAGCTTTTGCCGCTCTGGGCCATCTGTATTGGGGTGGGTTAGGTACATCCAAAGACGACTTTCTGGGGCTGATTTGGACCCTTAAGGCGGTTGAGGCGGGGCAGGCTCAGGCGATTGCCAGTTTGGGGCAGTTTGCGGTGGCTGAACCTGCCCGGATCGTTCAAGCATGCCTTATGAAGGCTGCGGCTGGTGGTGGGCCTGAGGTGCAGTACGCTCTGGGACACCATTTTGAGAATGCCCCAGAACCTGAGCGCAATAGGGATGCGGCATTTCGTCACTACCAACGCGCGGCCGAGCAAGGTTATGCTTTAGCTCAATGTGCGTTGGGGTTAATGTATTCAGAAGGCAAAGAGGTCAACAAGGACATGATAAAAGCGCGCGATTGGTTTATGCAAGCTGCCGACCAGGGCGATGCCAAGGCTCAGTGGAATTTGGCCTTGATGCTGATCAGTGGCACCGAGGGTGTTAAAAAAGACTTAAAAAAAGCCTTTGTTTTATGCCAAAAAGCCGCCTTGCAGGGCTTTGCGCCGGCGCAGGCCAGCCTGGGCATTTTGTACGCCAAGATGGAAAAACCCGACAAAGCTGCCGAGTGGTGGCAGGTGGCCGCCGAGCAGGGCGACCCCGAGGCGCAATTTAATTTGGCGTTGGCGTACGCCAAAGGTCAGGGCGTAGCCATGGATGCCACGTTGGCGCTGGCATGGTTAACCAAGGCGGCCGAGCAAGGGGTGATCAGCGCCCAATCCAAATTAGGGTTGCTGTACGCCACCGGCGACGGTGTCGCGCAAGACCCGATCGAGGCGCATAAGTGGTTTTGGATTGCCAGCCAAAAAGGCGATATCGTGGCACAAGCCAACCTGGCGCATTCTGAAACGCTGCTGAGTGGCGTGCAATTGACGCAGGCGCTCCAGCGCGCCGTGACCTGGGTTGTTGCTGCGAAATAGAGCCCTTAACATTGGAGTGTGGGTAGGCTCGGGCAATTCTCTTGATGCAAATCAGGTGTGGCGTGTAAGCCAAGATAAATGGTTTTTTTCTGATCTATTTTCCACTTCACTGACTGGCAGAAGGCACAAACTCATGAGAAGATGAAACAGTTGTTACCGGCATTTCACAAAATCCCCTAAAGTATTTCTGGAAAGTGCCGTAGCTATCGTTACGTTTTAAAAGATTGACTCACCAGTTTGGTGAGGGTCGAGCCTGCCTATGCGTATTGGCATGGCTGTGTTGGTGCGAAATTGACTTCAGATACGCCTTGGTAGGTAAATAATTTTTTTGGGGTACGGGCATGGCATCAAGTGTTATTGGATTCACAACAGCGCAGATTGCGGTGTTGACGACGAGCCAGATTCAGAGCCTGTCAACGGCTGATATCGCGGCACTGACCACCAGCCAAGCGGCGGCCCTGACCACCGACCACGTAGCCATTCTGAGCACAGCACAAATCCAGGCCCTCACCACAGCGGGCATGGCAGTGCTTGACACGGCGCAAGCAGCGGCCATTGAGACGGTGGACATCGCGGTCCTGAAGACCACGCAGATTGCAGCGATCAACACCGCAGGCATCGCCGCGCTGACCACCGACCAGGTGGCCAACATCACCACGGCTGGCATAGCGGCCCTGAAGACCAGTCAGATTGATGTCCTGACCACCGATCAAATTGTGGCGCTTGACACCGTACAGATACAGCAACTCAGCTCTGTGGGTCTGGCCATCCTTGATACGGCTCAGGTCACAGCCATCGAGACCACTGACATAGCAGTACTTAGCACGCGCCAAGTGGCGGCCCTGACCACCAGCAACATAGCGGCCCTGACGAGCGACCAAGTTGCCAACCTGAACACCGCACAAATCCAAACCATCAGCACAGCGGCCATCGCGGTGATGAACACCGACCAAATCGCGGCCATTGAAACAGTTGACATCGCCGTCCTGAAGACCCGCCAAATTGCGGCCATGACCACCGCGGGCATCGCCGCGCTGACCACCGACCAGATGGCCAACATCACCACGGCTGGCATAGCGGCCCTGAAGACCAGCCAAGCGGCGGTCCTGACCACCGACCAGGTAGCCATTCTGAGCACAGCACAAATCCAGGCCCTCACCACAGCGGGCATGGCAGTGCTTGACACGGCGCAAGCAGCGGCCATTGAGACGGTGGACATCGCGGTCCTGAAGACCACGCAGATTGCAG
>JAQTSL010000070.1:3023-5325 GCA_028711355.1 Rhodoferax sp. | reverse complement strand
GCTGACCACCGACCAGGTGGCCAACATCACCACGGCTGGCATAGCGGCCCTGAAGACCAGTCAGATTGATGTCCTGACCACCGATCAAATTGTGGCGCTTGACACCGTACAGATACAGCAACTCAGCACAGCGGGTATTGCGGTGTTAGACACGGCGCAAGTCGCTGCCATCGAGACCACAGATATTGCCGTGCTCAAGACCAGCCAAATACGGGCCTTGACGACAACTAGCATTGCTGCCCTGACGACTGAACAGCTTTCGATGTTCTCGACCGCTCAATTTATGTCTTTGACCAGTAGCCAGGTAACAGCTCTTGGAGTAAACATCAGCGCGATACCGGATTTATCCACGCCTATCATTCTTGATTTGAATGGCGATGGCGTTAAAACCTTGAGTTACTCATCTGGAGTGAAATTCGATCTGTTTGCTCAAGGTCAGACCGTTCAGACTGGTTGGGTCAGCGGCGGCGACGGCTTGCTAGTGTTGGATCGCAATCACGACGGTCAAATCAATGACGGCTCGGAATTGTTTGGTTCTTCCTCAACGCTTGCCAATGGAACCAAAGCATTGGATGGCTATCAGGCCCTGCGTGAACTCGACACCAATCACGACGGTGTTATCAGTCAGGACGATGCCGGGTTTAAGGACTTGAGCGTTTGGGTAGATGGCAATACCGATGGGGTCAGCGCAGTGGGCGAAATCAAGACCATGGCTGCCCTTCAAATTGTCAAGATCGATTTGCAGGCTGCCGTTGGCACCGGCACCGACAACGGTAATATTGTTGGGCTGACTTCCACGTACCAAACATTGGATGGTCAGCAGCATGCGGCGGCAGATGTCTGGTTCGTTGCAGATAAGCCAAATGCTGCTTCGCAATCTGCCCCGAACCAGTTGGCGCTAGACGATCAAGTTATTGACGCATTAGATGTGGTGGCTCAGACTGCCCCCTTCTCGACAAGGCGGACGGCTTTTGTGGAAGAAATCAAACTTGAATTGCCTGGATCCAGTAGCCAAATTGCGGTGGACGAAGGGAAGACTGACTTGCGATCGCGTGTCAGCAGCATAGCAAGTGCCATGGGAGCATTTGAGACGACGTTAACGGGCGAGGATCAAGCAGGGTCGTTAGTGGATCAAAAGACGCAAGACACCGGTACAACACCCCAATCGATGTTGGCCGTCTCAGTCATGACCGAATCCATGAAGAAGTTTGATTTGGGCGCAGGTTTGCTTCAAAAGGTGGATGCGGTCGTTGCGCCCCCGGGTGATACATTGAACCTGGGTGGGATGAAAGATGTCACAGGTGGCGGGTTCCTGGTCAGCAGCAGCAAATAGCGATTATTTTTAAAGGCGTCCACCATGGGCTCTCCTATTCTCTTCATGACGACGGATCAGATTGCGCATCTGACTACGTCTCAAGTCGCTTCAATTTCGACAACTGATTTGGCGGTGCTGAGCACAGATCGGGTAGCTGCACTGTCAACTTCATCTATAGGGGCGCTGACAACTTCTCAAGTCAGGGTGCTGACATCCTCGCAGCTAAAGGCGTTGACCACGGCACAAATTGCGGCCGTTGAGACCACTGATGTGGCAGTGCTCCTCACAAGCCAGGTAACGGCTCTGAGCACCTCAGGCATAGCGGCGCTGAGCACCAGCCAGATTCAGGCCCTGACCACCGCCCAAGTAGCCAACCTGACCACCGCCAACCTGGGAGCCTTGACCACAGCGCAAGTCGCGGCCATGGAAACCACGGACGTCGCGGCCTTAAAGACCAGCCAGCTCAACGCCCTGTCCACGACCAACATTGCAGCGCTGACGACCGCGCAAGTGGTGGCACTGACCAGCGTACAAGCCGCCGGCCTGTCGACCACCAACCTGGGCGCCTTGACCACCGCCCAAGTGCAAGCAGTAGAAACCGTTGATCTGGCGGCCTTGACCACCGCGCAAGTGCAAAGCATGAACACCAGCGCGGTTGCGGCGCTGACCACCGCCGAAGTTGCCGCCCTCAAGACCACCCAGCTCGCAGCCCTGACCACCGCCCAGACCACGGCACTGACGACCAGCCAAATCCAGGCCCTGACCACGAGCCAGGTCGCAGGCCTGACCACGGCCAACGTCAACGGCCTCTCGACCACCAACGTAGCGGCCCTGACCACTACGCAAGTAGGAGCGCTGCGCACAAGCCAGGTAACGGCTCTGAGCACCTCAGGCATAGCGGCGCTGAGCACCAGCCAGATTCAGGCCCTGACCACCGCCCAAGTAGCCAACCTGACCACCGCCAACCTGGGAGCCTTGACCACAGCG
>JAQTSL010000070.1:0-2923 GCA_028711355.1 Rhodoferax sp. | reverse complement strand
CCGCCGGCCTGTCGACCACCAACCTGGGCGCCTTGACCACCGCCCAAGTGCAAGCAGTAGAAACCGTTGATCTGGCGGCCTTGACCACCGCGCAAGTGCAAAGCATGAACACCAGCGCGGTTGCGGCAATCACGACAAGTCAAGTTCAGGCTCTCTTGACCAGTCAGTTGGCTGCTTTGTCGACAACAACTACAGCCGCACTGACAACGGCGCAAATTGTGTCGTTGACCACAGCCCAGGTGGCGGGGCTTACCACGGCCAACGTGGCTGCACTCACCACGGCCCAAGTTGTAGCCATTGAGACGGCTGACATTGCGGCGCTGACGACATCTGAGATGGGCGCACTGACAACGGCACAGGCTTTTGCCTTGACTACGACCCAATTGAGTGCGCTGTCAACGACACAGATTGAATCGTTTGCAACTGCTTCATTCCAGGCTTTGACGACAACACAGACAGCGGTTCTTACCCTTTCAACCCCCCTCATTCTTGACCTCAACGGCGATGGTGTGAAGACCCTGGCCTATTCATCAGGCGTTAACTTCGACCTCTTCGCCCGAGGCCAAACCAGTCAAACCGGTTGGGTCAGCAGCAGCGACGGCTTGCTGGTGCTGGACCGTAACCATGACGGTCAAATCAATGATGGCTCGGAGTTGTTTGGTTCCTCTGTCACACTCTCGGACGGCACGAAAGCCGCTGACGGCTATGTCGCGCTGCGTGAACTTGACACTAACCACGATGGAGTGATGAGTCAGGACGATGCAGGGTTCAACGACTTGAGGGTCTGGGTGGATGGTAATTCTGACGGGGTCAGCGCTACTGGTGAGATCAAGTCATTGGCCTCTTTGCAAATCACCAAGATTGATTTGCAAACCACGGCAAGCAGTACCACAGACAACGGCAACTTGGTTGGTTTGACCTCAAGCTATCAAACCGCTGACGGTTTGAACCATGTTGCCGCCGACGTGTGGTTTGTGGCGGATAAGCCCATTGCAGCGGTGTCGCCTATTGCGCCAGTGACCGGTGTGCCGGCTGTACCCGATGTGCCTGCCGTGGTCGTGCCGCCTGTGCCACCTGTAGATACAGCCGAGAACCTGCGTACGCGGGTCAGTAGTTTGGCGCAGTCCATCAGTGCCTTTGATGCAGGCCAGGCGTCCAATGAGGCATCCATAGTAGCGCCGATCAGCGCCAGCGGTTCCGGGCCGGGAACTGGGCCTGGCGCTGGCACCATGGTTGCCGCCAATATGGCAGGCGTGATGAACCAGTTTGATGCCAACGGTAACCCGCTGAGCAACTTGGCTGGGGTGGCATTGCCAGCGGTCAAGCCCCTGATACCAACCGGGCCGCAAGACCCAGCATCGGGTGGGTTCCTGACAACCGGCGGCCAAGGTTGATCGGGTTATTGGGCGGCTTAATGGGTAGGTAATGCCGGGCTTTTCTGGCATTCAGCGCCACGGTCTCTATGATGAAATGCTCTGACAAGGCATTTCACTCATGGCAGAAAGATACCCCCACTCAACCATTCAGTGCCTGGCGGCACTGGCGCAACACCACCGCCTGCCGGTGAACCCTGAGCGCCTGATTGAAGATTATGCGCTGGGGGCCGAAGAGCCGGGCACGGCAACCGTGTTGCGCATTGCCGCTGTCATTGGGCTCAAAGCCAAAGCCGACAAGTTCACATGGGACGAGTTGCTGGCCCAAAACGGTGTCTTTCCCTTGATTGCCCGCATGAACGACAACCATTGCGTGATTGTGATGGGGGCCTCTGAAAAAGACGGCGGCCAACTGGCGGTGTTGAACCCGATGGCAGACAACCCGGCGGAGGTGTTGTTGCTGGACAAGTCCAAGTTTTGCGCCATGTGGGGGGGGCAGGTCTTTTTGATGAAGCGGCTATACAGCCTGCCGGACCAAAACCAGCCGTTTGGCTTCAGGTGGTTTATCCCTGAAATTTTGAAGCAAAAAGCGGCGTTAAGGGATATAGCCATTGCGGCGCTAGCTATGCATTTTCTAGCACTGGCTTCGCCCGTATTTTTCCAGTTAGTGATTGACAAGGTGCTGGTGCACCAAAGCATGTCAACGCTGTGGGTGCTCGGCGTTGGTGTAGTGATTGCACTGATATTTGATTCGCTATTTGGATTTTTGCGGCAGTTGCTGACCCTGTCTGCCACCAACAAGATCGATATGCGCCTGACGCGGCGAACCTTTGCCCACCTGTTGTCCTTGCCCATTGATTATTTTGAGACCACCACAGCGGGTGTGATCAACCGCAATATGCAGCAGGTGGAAAAAATCCGTGGCTTTCTGACCGGGCGCTTGTTTTTTACCGTGCTTGATGTCTTTTCTCTGTTCATCTTTTTGCCTATTTTGTTTGCCTACTCGGTCAAACTTGCCCTAGTCACATTGGTGTTTACTTTCTTGATCGGGACCGTGGTCATGGCTATGGTGCCGACCTTTCAGCGGCGCTTGAATGACCTGTACATGGCCGAAGGCGTGCGCCAATCGATGATGGTGGAAACCATTCACGGCATGCGCACGGTAAAAGCTCTGGCCATAGAGCCCACGCAGCGCCGCCTCTGGGACCAGCGTTCGGCGCAGTCCATCAACATGCATTTCCGGGTGGGGAAAATCTCGATCATTGGCAACTCGATTACCGATTTTTTGGGCAAGCTACTGCCCGTGGTGATCATTATTATGGGCTCGCAAGAGGTGTTTTCACAAACCTTGTCGGTAGGGGCGTTGATTGGCTTCCAGATGATTTCTGGCCGGGTGGTACAGCCCTTGATTGCGATTGTGGGCCTGGTCAACGAATATCAAGAAACCGCACTGGCGGTACGCACCCTGGGTGAGGTGATGAATCATCCGCCTGAAGGTGGCACCAATGCCGGAGGTTTGCGGCCTGAGTTGGCGGGTGAAATTTCTTTTG
>JAQTSL010000069.1:5519-13226 GCA_028711355.1 Rhodoferax sp. | reverse complement strand
TTGGCGTTTGCGGTCCTCAATGAACAGCGAAAACAACTGGTGTGGCGTGATGCCATTGGCCAACCCGGCGGCGATAAAGCCCCCCGCCGAGACCCCCACATAGTGTTGCAGTCGGGTGAAATCAATGCCCTTGAGCGACTCCTGCAGCGCGCAAAGTGCGCCGATTTCATAGATCGCCCCCAGTGGACCGCCACCGGCCAACGCCATGGCAATTTTGGGGGACGGCCGCTTGGTCTTTTTCATGGGCCGTCAGTTTACGATCGACCGTGCTTTTTTTAGCTAGGGTTTACCTTGGTCTCGGCTGTTTGAACTGGGTCTGTCGGCTTGACGGGAGCAGCGGCTTTGCGAGGCAAGGCTTTTTGGGCGACTGGTTTAGATGCTTTTTTTGCAACTTTTTTAGGAGCTGCCGGCACAGATGCAGTAGGGGATACAGCCACTTTTGAGGGCGATTTTGCGGTTGCCTTGGCTTTGTTCGGCGCCAGTTTTTGCACGCTGATGTTGAGGGCGTCGATGCGTGCGATCAGCGCGTTGATGTCTTTGGCCGAGGGCACGCCCAGCTTGTTGAGCGCCTTGGCGACGCGGTCTTCAAAAATGTTTTCTAGCTTGTCCCACTGGCCAGAGGCCTTGCTCGAGATGTCGCTGGCCATGTTGGACATTTTTTGCGTAGCTTCAGTGATTTTTTCTTCTGCTGCAGACTGGGTTTTGCGCTGAAAACTCACGCCTTCTTTGATCAGCGCCTCGTAGGCCTTGGTGCCCTCGGTCTGCGCTTTGGTGAAGGCACCCAGCCCGGCCTGCCAGATTTGTTGCGCCGAGTCTTTGACCGAATTGGCCAGCGGCATGCCGGATTTGGCGGCGGCGGTGGCTTTTTTGGCGGGGGCGGATTTTTTGAGTTTGGTGACCATGGGTAGCTCCAGTTCAGAAGGTGGGTAAGAAAGGTGTGAAAAAAGGGTGATGGCGTAGCGTAATTCACTGTCGTGAATGTAGTGTGCGTCTTGACGAATGTGTAGGGGCGGCATCCTAAAATGTGGCTCGGGTTTACGCTGAAACGCGTGTTGACTAATTTGGGCAAAAATAGCGCCATATTCTGGAGAAAATTTATGCATTATTTTGTGACCGGGGCCACCGGTTTTATCGGCAAACGACTGGTCAAAAAACTGCTACAGCGCAAGGGCGCCGTGGTGCACTTTTTGGTGCGTGCGCAAAGCGCTGACAAGACCAAAGCGCTGCGCGATTTTTGTGGTGTCAGCGCTGCCCGCTTGCTGCCGGTGGTGGGCAATCTGGCCGACAAGAAACTGGGTGTCAGTGCGGCCGACCTGAAGACGCTCAAAGGCCAGGTGCAGCATTTTTACCACCTGGCCGCGGTGTACGACCTGGGTGCCGATGAAGCCAGCCAGATCGAAATCAACGTCGAGGGCACGCGCAACACGGTGGACTTTGCCAAAGCCATCGACGCCGGGCATTTTCACCACGTGTCGTCGATTGCCGCTGCGGGCTTGTACGAGGGCGTGTTTCGCGAAGACATGTTTGACGAGGCCGAAAACACCGACCACCCGTACTTCATGACCAAGCATGAGAGTGAAAAGATTGTGCGCACCGAATGCAAACTGCCGTGGTCGGTCTATCGCCCGGCGATGGTGGTGGGCGACAGCCAGACCGGGGAGATGGACAAGATCGACGGCCCGTATTACTTTTTCAAGCTGATCCAGCGCATGCGGCAAATCTTGCCGCCGTGGCTGCCGTCGGTCGGGCTGGAAGGCGGGCGCATCAACATTGTGCCGGTGGACTTTGTGGTGGACGCGCTGGCCGCCATCAGCCACCAAAAAGACATCACCGGGCGCTGCTACCACCTGGTGGACCCGGTGGGGTACCGCGTGGGCGACGTGCTCGACATTTTCAGCAAGGCGGCGCACGCGCCCAAGATGAACCTGTTTGTCAACGCCGCGCTGCTGGGCTTTATTCCGCGCAGCGTGACCAAGGGTTTGCTGGCACTGGCGCCAGTGCGCCGGGTGCGCAACGCGGTGATGAAAGACCTGGGGCTGCCTGAAGACATCCTGACCTTTGTCAACTACCCCACGCGCTTTGATTGTCGCGACACGCTGGCTGCGCTCAAAGGCAGTGGCATCGAATGCCCCAACTTGCGCGACTACGCCTGGCGGCTGTGGGATTACTGGGAACGCCACTTGGACCCCGACCTGCATATCGACCACACGCTGCGCGGTACCGTGGGCGGCAAGGTGGTGCTGATCACCGGCGGCAGCTCAGGCATTGGATTGGCCACCGCGCATAAGTTTGCCGAGGCTGGCGCTATTACTTTGATCTGTGGCCGGGATCAGGACAAGCTCGACGCTGCCTGCGCTGAAGCCAGCGACAAGGGCTACCAATTTATCGCCTACGCGGTGGATATTGCCGAAGAAGCGCCTTGTGCGGCTTTTGTGCAGCGGGTCAATGCAGAGCACGGTGGTGTGGACTTCCTTGTCAACAACGCGGGCCGTTCGATCCGCCGCGCCATCGAGTCCAGCTACGATCGCTTTCACGACTACGAGCGCACCATGCAGCTCAACTACTTTGGCAGCTTGCGCGTGACCATGGGCTTTTTGCCCGGCATGGTGGCCAAGCACAAAGGCCACGTGGTCAACATCAGCAGTATTGGCGTGCTGACCAACGCGCCGCGCTTTAGCTCGTATGTGGCCAGCAAAGCCGCACTGGATGCCTGGACGCGTTGCGCCAGCAGCGAATTTGCCGACCAAGGCATCAGCTTTACCACCATCAATATGCCGCTGGTGCGCACCCCCATGATTGCGCCGACCAAGATTTACAACAATGTGCCCACGCTGGCCCCCGAGGAAGCCGCCGACATGATTGCGCAGGCGTGCATCTTCAAGCCGGTGCGCATTGCCACCCGCTTAGGGATTTTTGGCCAGGTGCTGCACGCGCTGGTGCCGCGCGTGGCGCAGATTGTGATGAACACCAGCTTCAGGATGTTCCCCGATTCGCACGCCGCCAAGGGTGCCAAGACGGGCGACAAGGCGGACAAGCCCAAACTGTCAGCCGAGGCGGTGGCGCTGCAGCAGATGATGCGGGGGATTCATTTTTGACGGATCGCTGCCGGATAATCGGTGTATCGCCTTACTGGCCATTGGCCTGACGTTCAAGACTTATGCATCAGAGAATTTTTGTAGCGGGCCACCGTGGCATGGTGGGATCAGCCATCGTTCGCCAACTGCAATCCATTGACTTTGTCATCCCGGGCACTCATGAAGTCATCCCGGGCTTGACCCGGGATTCATGGATTGCGGATCAGAGCCTGCCCCGGGCCGGATCCGGGGTCTGCAATGACAAGACAGAACGCTGCAATGACAAGCCTGTCATCCTCACCCGCACCCATGCCGAGCTGGACCTGACTGACCAGTCCGCCGTGCGCGCCTTCTTTGAAGCTGAAAAGCCTGACCAGGTTTATCTGGCCGCGGCCAAGGTGGGTGGCATTCATGCCAACAACACCTACCCAGCCGACTTTATCTACCAAAACCTGATGGTGCAGGCCAACGTGATCGACGCGGCATTCCACAGCGGTGTCAAAAAGCTTTTGTTTTTGGGCTCAAGCTGTATTTACCCGCGCCTGGCGCCGCAACCGATGCGTGAAGATGCGCTGCTGACCGGCCCGCTGGAGCCCACCAACGAACCCTACGCGATTGCCAAAATTGCCGGGATCAAGCTGTGCGAGAGCTATAACCGCCAATACGGTGCCAGCCACGGCGTGGACTATCGCTGCGTGATGCCGACCAACCTGTACGGCCCGGGTGACAACTACCACCCGAAAAACAGCCACGTTATTCCGGCGCTGATTCGCCGCTTTCATGAGGCCAAGGCGGCCAATGCTGCCAGCGTGGCGATTTGGGGCAGCGGCACACCCAAGCGCGAGTTTTTGTATGTAGATGATATGGCTGCGGCCAGTGTGTTTGTGATGAACCTGCCCAAAGCCGTGTATGACCAGCACACCAGTCCGATGCTGAGCCACATCAATGTCGGTTGCGGCTCAGACATTACGATCGCGCAAGTGGCTCAAGCCATCAGCAACACCGTGGGCTACCGGGGCCAAATCACGTTCGACCCGACCCAGCCCGACGGTTCACCACGCAAGCTGATGGATAGCAGCCGACTGAATGCGCTGGGCTGGCAGGCCAGGGTCAAGCTACCGCAGGGGCTGGTGCTGGCTTACCAAGATTTCATTCAACAAAACAGCCTATAGCCCAATCCAATAAAGCGTAAGCAGCTATTAAAGTTATATCATCTATCATGTCAACACTCAGCACTCGTCCGGCCGAACTCAGTCCTCAGCGCTCACATTCCAGCACTGCAAAGCCACCCAAGGTCGCTTTGATTACCGGCATCACCGGTCAAGACGGGTCTTATCTGGCAGAATTTTTGCTGGAAAAAGGCTATATCGTGCACGGCATCAAACGCCGCAGCAGCTCATTCAACACCCAGCGCATCGATCACCTGTACCAAGACCAGCACGACATCCAAAACGCCTCAGCACTTAGCACTCAGCACTCAGCACTGTTTCTGCACTACGGCGACCTGACCGACACCAGTAACCTGGTGCGCATCGTGCAAGAAACCCAGCCCGATGAAATCTACAACCTGGGCGCGCAAAGCCATGTGGCAGTCAGTTTTGAGAGCCCCGAATACACTGCCGACGTAGATGGCATGGGCACCCTGCGCATCCTGGAAGCCATTCGCATTCTGGGCCTGCAAAAGAAAACCCGCTTTTACCAAGCCAGCACCAGCGAACTGTTTGGACTGGTGCAGGAAACACCTCAAAAGGAAACCACGCCGTTTTACCCGCGCAGCCCCTACGCCGCCGCCAAAATGTATGCGTACTGGATTACCGTCAACTACCGCGAAGCCTACGGTATGTATGCTTGCAACGGCATCTTGTTCAACCACGAAAGCCCGCGCCGCGGCGAAACTTTTGTCACCCGCAAGATCACCCGCGGCCTGGCCAACATCAGTCAGGGGCTGGAAAGCTGCCTGTACATGGGCAATATTGACTCGCTGCGTGATTGGGGGCATGCCAAGGATTACGTCAAGATGCAATGGCTGATGCTGCAACAAGACCAGCCAGATGACTTTGTCATTGCCACCGGCGTGCAATACAGCGTGCGCCAATTCATAGAGAAAACAGCGGCTGCCTTAGGCATGCAACTGCGTTGGGAAGGTAAAGGCGTTGATGAAGTGGGCTACTGGCTGAACCCACCGGCTGTCGATGCGGGCGAAAAGGCTGTCATTGCGGGCTCCAACCCGCAATCCATGACCCCAGCTACATGGATTGCGGATCAGGTCCGCAATGACATGGCAGAAGTTCCGGTGGTCCGCATCGACCCCCGCTATTTCCGCCCGACCGAAGTTGAAACCCTGCTGGGCGATCCCAGCAAGGCCAAGCAAAAACTCGGCTGGGTGCCAGAGATTTCGCTGGACCAAATGATTGAAGAGATGGCTGCCACTGATCTGGCCGAAGCCAAGAAGCATGCGCTGCTGAAAAAGCATGGCTATGAGGTGAGCGTAAGTGTTGAGTGAAATCGGTCTCTAACCGCTGCCAAACAAGCGCAATCAGCTACTAACTGAATAGCAAAACATGAAAATCGCCATCGCCGGAACTGGCTATGTTGGCCTGTCTAATGCCATGCTGCTGGCTCAGCACAACGAAGTAGTCGCCATCGATATCGTCCCAGAAAAAGTGGCCATGCTTAACCGCAAACAAAGCCCCATTGAAGATGCTGAGATTGAAGACTTTTTACAGCACAAGCCGATCCGTTTCCGGGCCACGCTCGATAAGGCAGACGCCTACACCGGTGCCAGCTTTGTCATCATCGCCACCCCTACTGACTACGACCCCGCCACCCACTACTTCAACACCCGTTCAATAGAGTCGGTGGTCAATGACGTGCTTTCCATCAACCCCGAGGCCGTGATGGTCATCAAAAGCACCGTGCCCGTGGGCTACACCGCCAAACTGCTGGCCCAATACATGGATCGCCACGCGGTAGCTCCTCGCGATGACGAAGCAGGGGCCGTCATTGCGGGCGATAAAGCTGTCATTGCGGGCACCGACCCGCAATCCATCACCCCAAAGGCATGGATGCCAGGTCACGTCCGGCATGACAAAGTCAACATAATTTTCTCCCCCGAATTCCTGCGCGAAGGCCGCGCCCTTTACGACAACCTTCATCCCTCCCGCATCATCGTCGGCGCAACACCCGACCAAACCGCCAGCGCCCACCAATTCGCCGCCCTGTTGCAACAAGGCGCCATCAAACAGAACATAGATGTCCTATTCACCGGCAGCACAGAAGCCGAGGCCATCAAACTCTTTGCCAACACTTTTCTGGCCATGCGCGTGGCCTACTTCAACGAGCTAGACACCTATGCCGCCACCCACGGCCTGGACACCCGGCAAATCATCGACGGCGTGTGCCTGGACCCGCGCATCGGCAGCCACTACAACAACCCCAGCTTTGGCTATGGCGGTTACTGCCTGCCCAAAGACACCAAACAACTGCTGGCCAACTATGCCGACGTGCCGCAAACCATCATGCAGGCCATTGTGGACAGCAACACCACCCGCAAAGACTTCTGCGCCGCAGAAATCATCAAGCGTCTGGAGACCCTTCGCGGCGAGGGTGCCGCTCCTACAAACATTCCCCAAAGCGATTCCTCTGCCCCCGTTGGAGCGGGGCCCTCGCCCCGAATGCCTTCAAAGCCCCTCACCGTCGGCATCCACCGCTTGGTCATGAAAAGCAACAGCGACAACTTTCGCGCCAGCAGCATCCAGGGCATCATGAAGCGCATTAAAGCCAAGGGCGTGGAAGTCATCGTCTATGAACCTGCGCTCAAAGAAGAAAGGTTTTTCAACAGTCTTGTGGTCAATGATCTGGCGCAGTTCAAGGTAGCGGCTGATGTGATTGTGGCGAATCGCTTGACAGATGACATTGGCGATGTGGCCAGCAAGGTCTATACCCGCGATTTGTTTGGACAAGATTGACATGCAGCCGAATCAAAAGAAAATTTTGGTTACCGGTGCCGACGGGTTTATTGGCTCCCACTTGACCGAAGCGCTGGTTCGCGCTGGTTACGATGTGCGCGCTTTCGTACTTTACAACTCGTTCAATTCCTGGGGCTGGCTAGACCGTTGCGTGCCGGATGTCAAAGGCAAGTTTGAGGTATTCTCGGGCGATGTGCGCGACCCCAACGGAGTCCGCACTGCCATGAAAGGCTGTGATGCCGTGCTGCACCTTGCGGCCCTGATCGCCATTCCTTATTCGTATCACTCGCCAGACACCTACGTTGACACCAACATCAAAGGCACACTGAACATTGTGCAAGCTGCGCGTGACTTGGGTGTGAGCAAGGTGGTGCAGACATCAACCAGCGAGGTCTATGGCACAGCGCGCTTCGTGCCCATTACTGAAGACCATCCGCTGCAAGGCCAGTCTCCTTATTCGGCCAGCAAAATCGGTGCGGACCAGATCGCCATGTCGTTTTACACGTCATTTGGCACGCCGGTCACGCTGCTGCGGCCCTTTAACACCTACGGGCCGCGCCAATCTGCCCGTGCCGTCATCCCAACCATCATCACCCAGATCGCCAATGGGCAGCGACAAATCAAACTCGGTGCGGTTTCACCCACGCGTGACTTCAACTACGTGG
>JAQTSL010000069.1:0-5509 GCA_028711355.1 Rhodoferax sp. | reverse complement strand
CGACGTTATCAACATTGGCAGCAGTTTTGAGATTTCCATTGGTGACGCCGCGCACGCCATCGCCGAGGCTATGGGCACATCTATTGAAATCATCACCGACGAACAGCGCCTACGGCCAGAAAAGAGCGAGGTTGAACGCCTGTGGGCATCCAACACCAAGGCGCGCGAACTGCTCGGCTGGCAACCTCAGTATGGCGGACGCGAAGGTTTCATGCGTGGAATCACGCAGACCGTCGCCTGGTTCCGCGAGCCGGCAAATGTTGCCGGTTACAAAACCTACATTTACAACATCTAAGCGCCATGGATACGACCGGCAATCTGCCGCACGACATCGTCAACGCTATTCAATCAGTAGCTGGCAACGGACCATTGGCTTTGCATGAGCCGCGATTTAATGGCAACGAATGGGTCTATCTAAAAGAATGCCTTGATTCAACTTTTGTTTCTTCGGTCGGCAAATTCGTGGATCGATTTGAGTCGGATTTGGCAAGTTTTACCGGTGCCAGGCGAGCGGTTGCTGTGGTCAACGGTACCGCCGCACTGCACGTGGCACTGCGTTTGGCTGGTGTACAAGCTGGCGATGAGGTGCTGCTGCCAGCGCTCACCTTTATCGCCACCGCCAACGCCGTGGCCTATTGCCAGGCAACCCCGAATTTTGTTGATAGCGAAGAGCGCTCATTGGGTATGGATGCTGTTGCACTGCGTGATTACCTTTCAAATGCAGCCGAAATACGCAACTACCAATGCATCAACCGCAACACCGGCCGCGTCATCCGTGCCATGGTGCCGATGCACACCTTTGGGCATCCGGTTGATATAGAAGCGCTGCTAGCCGTAGCACACGACTTTCACTTGCAATTGATTGAAGACGCCGCCGAGTCCCTGGGCAGCACCGTGGGCGGGCAACACACTGGCACTTTTGGCCTGATCGGCACCTTGAGTTTTAACGGCAACAAGACCATCACCACCGGCGGCGGTGGGGCTATTCTGACCAATGATGTCGAACTGGGCAAACGTGCCAAGCACATCACCACCACCGCCAAACTACCGCATCGCTGGGACTTTGTGCATGACGAGGTGGGCTACAACTACCGCCTGCCCAACCTGAATGCCGCCCTGGGTTGTGCGCAGTTAGAGCAATTGCCAGGCTTTTTGCGCGACAAACGTTTGCTGTTTGAACGATATCAGGCTGCCTTTGCAAATGTGCGCGGCGTGCGCTTGGTTGCCGAGCCCGCAGGTTGCAGCAGCAATTATTGGTTGCAGACGCTGTTGCTTGACGAATTGCTCGCTGACCAGCGCGACGCAGTGCTAATCGCCACCAACGATGCTGGCTTAATGACGCGCCCGGTCTGGGCGCTGATGAATCGCTTGCCGATGTATGCCAGTGCGCCGAAAGCCCCCTTGCCGGTGGCCGAATCACTGGCACGACGGGTGATCAATATACCCAGCAGTTCGGGCCTGGGGTCTGTCGCGCCATGACACAACCCGGTCTGATCTTGATCGGAGCTGGTGGCCACGCGCACGCCTGCATAGATGTGATCGAGCAACACGGCATCTACCAAATCGCTGGGCTCGTCGGTCTGCCAAGCGAATTACACGCCAAGCACCTGGGTTATGAAGTGATAGGCACAGACAGCGATTTACCCCAACTTGTCAAAACCTGCCCCTTTGCCTTGATTACTCTGGGGCAGATTCAGACACCTGAGCACCGCCTACGCTTGTACCAACTGACGTGCCAGTTTGGGTTTGAAATGCCAGCCATCATTTCACCCAGCGCTTTCGTCTCGCGCCACGCCGCCCTGGGTGCTGGTACGGTCGTCATGCACGGTGCCGTCGTCAACGCCGGTGTCAGTATTGGCAACAACTGCATCATCAACTCGCAAGCCTTGATTGAGCACGATGTAACGGTGGCAGACCACTGCCATATCTCCACCGGGGCTATTCTGAATGGCAATGTGGATGTTGGCTCAGGGTGTTTTGTTGGCAGTGGCAGCGTCATTAAAGAAGGCATTCACATTGGCGCGCGTAGTGTTGTTGGTATGTCTTTGGCGGTGCGACACGATCTGCCAGAACAGTGTCGCTACACAGGTCAAAAAGATTCATGACCCACCACACACTCATCATTGCCGAAGCCGGTGTCAACCATAATGGTGACTTGGCGCTTGCCAAACAGTTAATCGATGCCGCCGCAGAGGCTGGGGCTGACTTGGTCAAGTTTCAGACCTTTAGCGCCAGTCGGCAGGTCACGCGCTCTGCCAAAAAGGCAGACTACCAAACCCAAACCACTGACAAAGCCGAATCCCAGCACGATATGCTGCGGCGCCTGGAACTCTCAGAGCAGATGCACCACGAGCTGATTGCGCACTGCGCTACCCGCAACCTTGGTTTCTTTTCAACTGGTTTTGATATTGATAGCATTGATATGTTGCTGCGCTTGCACCAGCAGCATTTCAAGATACCCTCTGGCGAGATCACCAACTTGCCCTATCTGCGCCATATCGGCAAACTTGGCAAATCAGTTATCCTCTCCACTGGCATGGCCACTTTAGGCGACATCGATGCCGCCATCGACGTGCTGGAATACGCTGGCACGCCGCGTGCCAAGATCACCGTGCTGCACTGCACCACCGAATACCCCACACCCATGGCAGAGGTCAACTTGCGCGCCATGCAAAGCATTCAATCGGCCTTTGGTGTCGCAGTCGGCTATTCCGACCACACTCAAGGCGTAGAGGTCGCCATTGCTGCCGTGGCCATGGGGGCGACGGTGATAGAAAAGCATTTCACACTAGACCGCACCCTGCCCGGCCCCGACCACCAAGCCAGCCTGGAACCCGCCCAACTCAAAGCCATGGTGACCGCCATTCGCAACATCGAAGTCGCGTTGGGTGACGGCATCAAGCGCCTCACCCCCAGCGAGGCACGTAACAAACCGGTTGCCCGCAAATCCATCGTTGCCAGCCAGCCGATCATGGCCGGCGAGCGCTTCACACCCCAAAACCTCACTACCAAGCGCCCCGGCACGGGCATCACGCCGATGCGCTGGGATGAGGTGATGGGTCGCTTTGCGACGCAAGATTTCGGGACCGACGAGTTGATCAAGCTATGACTCGCAAAATCTGCGTCATCACCGGCACCCGCGCTGAATACGGCTTGCTGCGCTGGGTGATGCAAGGTATCAAAGACGATGCTGCGCTGACGCTGCAAATCATTGCCACCGGCATGCACTTGTCTCCCGAGTTTGGCCTGACCTACAAAGAGATTGAAATCGACGGGTTTCAGATTGACCGCAAAGTCGAAATTTTGACCAGTTCCGACACATCCGTGGGTACCGCCAAATCCATGGGCTTGGGGCTGATAGGTTTTGCCGATGCGTTGAATGAATTAAGGCCTGACCTGATTGTGGTGCTGGGTGACCGGTTTGAGATATTTGCGGCAGTATCAGCCGCCTTGGTGGCGCGCATTCCGGTGGCGCATTTGCATGGGGGTGAGACGACGCAAGGTGCTTTTGACGAAGCGTTGCGCCATTCCATTACCAAGATGTCGCATTTGCACTTTGTGGCTGCCGAGCCGTACCGCCAGCGTGTCATTCAATTGGGTGAACAACCTGATCGGGTCTTTTTGGTCGGCGGCCTGGGTATTGACAACATCAAACGCTTGAAGCTGCTTGACCGTGCAGATCTAGAGGCATCGCTTGACTTCAAACTTGGGCCCAAAAATCTGCTTGTCACGTTTCACCCCGTCACGCTTGAAACTGCCACCGCTGCCGATCAAATGACTGAATTACTGGTTGCATTGGATGCCCAGCCAGACACGCACCTGATCTTTACCCTACCCAATGCCGACACCGATGGCCGGGCGCTGACCCAGATGGTGCATCAATTTGTAGCCGGGCACCCCAATGCCCGTGCCTACACGTCCCTTGGGCAGTTGCGTTACCTATCTTGCATCGCTCATGTGGATGGTGTGGTGGGCAATTCATCCAGCGGCCTGGCTGAAGTGCCCAGCTTTCAAAAAGGCACGATCAACATTGGTGACCGCCAACGAGGCCGCCTGCAAGCCGACAGCGTCATTAATTGCGCGCCAACCCGCCAGGACATTGCAACGGCACTACGGCGGCTTTACAGCACCGCATTTCAAGCGAGCTTGAAAGATGTACGAAATCCGTATGGTGATGGCGGTGCCAGTGCTATCGTGGTTGACACCCTTAAACACTGTGTACTTGAAGGTTTGCTCAAGAAGGCGTTTTATGATCTGGCTTGACTTTTTCGTTCAATCCAATGCAACCGTTATGTAGAACCGCCTCCAACGCCGCTCAATCAAGCGCAAGCAGCTATCAAATATATATCAATGCAGCACTCAAATTCAAACCCTGACGGACCCAATAGGTGTGCCAATTGAGCATCACAGACACTCGGTGGCGGCAAGCTGTTTTGCCTGAAGATGCCAGCATTGCGCAGGCCATTGCCAACCTGAACGAGGTAGCCATTCGGATCGTGCTAGTGGTTAACGCCGCCAATGAGTTGGTGGGCACGCTGTCTGACGGCGACATCCGCCGCGGCTTGCTCAAGGGGCTTGACCTGCAAAGCCCCATCACGAGCGTTATTCACCACAATCCGCTGGTCGTGCCCCCGGAAATGAGCCGGGATTTGGTCAAGCAACTGATGGTTGCCAACAAAATCCAGCAAATTCCAGCGCTTGATGCGGAGCGCCGTGTCGTGGGGCTACATCTGTGGGACGAGATTGCTACGCCAGCGGTGCGACCAAACCTGATGGTGATCATGGCCGGAGGCATGGGTACCCGGTTGCGACCGCAAACTGAAAACTGCCCAAAGCCCTTGTTGCCGGTGGCTGGTAAGCCGATGCTCGAGCACATCATTGAGCATGCCAAATTGGAAGGTTTTAGCCGCTTTGTGCTGGCCATTCATTACTTGGGCCACATGATTGAAGACCATTTTGGCAACGGCGAGCGAATTGGTGTGCAGATTGACTACTTGCGTGAGCAGTCTCCTTTAGGTACTGCGGGTGCGCTAGGGTTGCTCAATCCACGTCCCGACGCTGCGTTTGTGGTGACCAATGGCGATGTGATTACCGACATTCACTATAGTGAATTGCTGGATTTTCACCTACGCCACAACGCTGCTGCCACGATGGCGGTGCGTGTGCATGAATGGCAGCACCCCTTTGGCGTGGTGCAGACAGAAGGTATTGAAATTGTGGGTTTTGAGGAAAAACCTGTCGCTCGGACACACATTAATGCTGGAGTCTATGCACTTGATCCGGATGCGTTGAGTACTTTGGCTGCCGATGTCCGCTGCGACATGCCCGCTTTGTTTGAGCGCTTGCAAGCACAAGCCAAACGAACAGTGGCGTATCCGATGCATGAACCTTGGCTGGATGTTGGCAGACCGGATGACTTGGTCGCCGCAAAAAATATGAAAATTTAAAGTTGAATTTAAAAAATGAAAATTAGTTCAGAAAATATTCACTGGTGTTCAAATTGTTTAAC
>JAQTSL010000371.1 GCA_028711355.1 Rhodoferax sp. | reverse complement strand
GGGCTGGCGCTGGGCGCTGCTGGCGTTGGGCCTGTTTGGCGCGCTCAGTCTGGCGCTGGTGGCCACGCGCTTTAAAGAAACACTACAGCAACGCAACCCGCAGGCGCTGCAACTGCGCACGCTCGCCAGCACCTGGCACCAGATCATGACGCACCGCACGTTTTGGGCGTTTTCATTGCTGTCAGCCTGCTCTTACGCCGGGCTGTTCACCTTTCTGGCGGCGTCGTCGTTTGTCTTTACCGCCACGCTGGGCTTGAGCAAAACCGAGTACGGCGCGGTGATGGCACTCAATTCGGTGGCCTACATCGCCGGCACCTTTGTCTGCCGTGCCTGGCTGGCGCGCTGGGGCGTGCGCCGCACGGTGGCGCTGGCGGGGGGCTTGACCCTGGGTGGCGGTACGCTGATGGCACTAACCAGCCTGCTGGGCTGGGTCAGTGTCTGGAGTTTGATGGTGCCGCAAACGCTGTTCATGATCGGCCACGGCATTCACCAACCGTGCGGTCAAAGCGGTGCTGTCGGACCTTTTCCCAAGGCTGCGGGCGCGGCCTCAGCGCTGAACGGCTGCCTGATGATGCTCAGCGCGTTTGCCATGGGTAGCTGGCTGGGCAGCCACCTGGCAGACAGCGTGCTGCCGATGACGCTGGGCATCTGGTTCTGGAGCGCGCTGATCAGCTTGACCGCGTGGACGCTGGTGCAACGCAACGAGCGTTAACGCGCCATGGGTGCGTTTCAAAGTGAGGGCAGACGCAGGTCGTTGCGGCAAGAGACATGACGGCAATGCGACGAAATGCAGGTTTTTTGGGGTCGGATTCCAATATCCATGCGAAGCACCCGCAGGGTCGTCCGAAGGGCGGTGGATTTTGGCAAAACCCCAAGTCCAGGACTCTGACCCCAATAAACCGGGGAAGACCAAGACAGCATAGCTCCTGTGTTGCCTTGAACCCGCCGAATTGGGGTCAGAGCCGTTCCGCTACGCGGCCGGATCTGACCCCAATTCAGCTACCAGCTACGCAGTCAATACTGGTACTGGGCGTCATGCAGGTCTTTCGCTTAAACCGAGAAAATCCGTTAGGGCACAGATGGATGGCGAGGCGAGTTGCGAGGCAGTTTGGGCGGGCGTGAGGCGTTCATAGCTCAGCTATGAACAACGAATGACGGTCCAAAATGACCGCAAATCGGCCGCCAGTCGCTGTGCAGGGTCGAAGAGCCGCCTAATGGATTTTCTCGGTTTAACTTACAGCGTCAGCACGCTGCAACCGGTGGTTTTGCGCGCTTCCAGATCTCGGTGTGCTTGTTGAACATCTTCCAACTTGTAATGCTGCGCAATCTTGATCTTGACCTGACCGCTGCCGACCACGGCAAACAGGTCGTCGGCCATGGCCTGCGTCGATTCACGGGTGGCGATGTGGCTGAACAGTGTCTGGCGTGTCACGTAAATCGATCCCTTGGGGCCCAAAATGCCGGGCGCAAACGGCGCCACCGGGCCGGAGGCATTGCCAAAGCTGACCATCAACCCAAACGGGCTCAGGCAGTCCAGCGACTTGTCCCAGGTATCTTTGCCAACCGAGTCATAGACCACTTTTACACCCTTGCCGCCAGTGATTTCCTTAACCCGCGTCAAGAAATCAACCATTGCATAATTAATAGCAGCCTCTGCACCATTGGCAAGGGCTAGAGCACATTTTTCATCAGAACCAGCGGTGCCGATCAAGCGCAGACCGAGCGCTTTGGCCCACTGGCAGACGATCAGACCGACACCCCCGGCGGCGGCGTGGAACAACACAAAGTCACCGGGGTTGAGCCCGCCTTGGGGCTGGCAGCGTTTGAGCAAATACTGCGCGGTGAGCCCCTTGAGCATCATCGCCGCGCCGGTCTCAAACGAAATCGCCTCCGGCAGGCGGCAGACACACTTGGCCGGCATCACGCGCAAGTCGCAGTAGCTGCCGGGCGGCTGGCTGGCGTAAGCGGCGCGGTCACCGACACGCAAATGCGTGACACCCGCGCCTACCGCTTCTACCACCCCAGCGGCTTCCATGCCAAGTTGCACAGGCAACTGCATCGGGTACAGGCCGCTGCGCTGATAAACGTCGATGAAGTTCAGACCGACGACGCGGTGCCGAATGCGAATTTCGCCCGGCCCGGGGTCGCCCACCTGCACCTGCACCAGCTTGAGCTGTTCCGGGCCGCCGTGCTGGTCGATGCGGATGGCGCGTGATGTCTGGTCTGTCATGGCTGATCACCTCTTAAAGCAGTTAACGTGAAAGAACATGTTGTCATACCGGGCCACGACCCGGTATCGATGACTGCGCACTGCATGGATTGCGGGTTGGGGCCCGCAATGACAGCCATCTTTCATGCCTCGGGGTGGCTTCAATGCCATGAGCGTAGGCCCGATGTTGCCACGAAAACAACATCCCGGGTTTGCTGCGAGAATCCAAACGCATTTTTTGACCTGCCATGCTTGCTTTTAACTTTCCAAAATTCTCTGTTGTCGCCAATCGACCGGTGCTGACCGCATGATGCGCCGCCGCAACCTGCGCATCTTCAGCGTTGTAACGGCCATCGTCGCGACTTTTCTGCTGGCCATCGGGCTGGCCACAACGGCCCTGATTTGGGACGAACGCACCAGTGCGATTGACAACACCTCGTTGCAAGCCACCCGTTTTGCCACCGGCGCCGTTGCCGCGCTCAACCGCAGCCTGGTGGACGTTGACGTGCTGTTGGCCAGTTTGGAAGAAACGAAGGGGTTGAACTTGCAGCAAGCGGCACCTGTCAACCGCGCGCTGCGCGCCCTGGTTCGACAAAACCTGATGCTGCACCGGTTGGCGCTGGTGGATGCGCAGGGGCGCACGCTGGCGTCGTCCGACGTGATGCTGCCGCGCTCAATCGGCCTGCCTGGCGGCGATGCAACGCGGGCCCTCACCAGCAACCTGACCACACTGGCAATCAGCGCGCCGCGTAGCACTCCGGACGGCACCGAAAACGTGATTTTTTTGACGCGTCGGATCAGCACCACTGACGACCGACAGGTGTTGGCCGTGGCCGAGGTGCTGCAGCTTCAGCTCAACACCATTTTGGTCCAGGGCGCCAACATTGGTGGGCTCGAAGTGACTCTGGAACGGCACGACGGCACGCTAATCACCAGCGCCCCCCTACAGCAGGATCAGCTCGCAGGCGCGTTGAACCAACCGCTTGAACCAGCGCTGAACGGACTGATCCAGACCCGGCCGGCTCGTCTGAGCGGACAGCCCGCCCTGGTTGTG
>JAQTSL010000370.1 GCA_028711355.1 Rhodoferax sp. | reverse complement strand
GGCAATATCCGGGCGCATGTTGAAGTTGATCCAGGCGTAAGCGGCGGCATCGTTCTTGCCCTTGGCCGGAATGGCAAAGGTGTCGATCCAGCCCAGGGCACCGGCCTTGGGCGCGATGAACTGGATTTCAGCCTTCTCGTTGTTGAGTTTCCAACCGCCCGTGTCCCACATCATGGCGCCGACGATCTCACCGGTACGCATGCCGTTGAGTAACTGGTCCTTGTTGTCCCAGAAGAACTTCAGGTTGCCTTTGCAGGCGGTGACCGTCTTGCCCACCTCGTCCATCAGGGCGGTGTAGGCCTTGGGGTTGCTGTACAGCGCAAACGGGTCTTTGCCAGAGGCAAAGGCGAAGGCCAGCAGCGTCGGGCGTTTCAGGCGCACGGCGGTCTTGCCCTTGAACTCGGCCTTGCACAGGTCGGGGTAGTCGCCCATTTTGGCCAGCTTGGTGTTGACCACCAGGCCATCGGTGCCCCAGATGTGGGGCAAGCCGTAAACCTTGCCCGCCAGGGTGGTGTTCTTCTTGGTGGCTTCCAGCATGGAGGGGATAAACAACTCGGCCTTGAGCTTGCTCAGGTCCATCGCTTTGTAGATGCCAAACTCGGCTTGCGGTCCGGTGATACGGTCTTGCGACGGCTGGGCCAGATCGAACCCTGCGCCGCCCGTGGCACGCAGCTTGGAGATCATTTCTTCGTTGTTGGACAAGGTAATTTCAACTTTGTAGCCGCTTTCTTTCTCAAACTCGGCGACCACATCTTTGGGCGCGTAGTCAGCCCATGTGAGCAGGCGCAAAGTCTTGTCCTGTGCCAGGGCTGAGCCGGTACAACTCAGTGCAACGATGCCAGCCGCAATCAGCGAAAAACGCAATTTCATGATAAGTCCTTGAAGTGGGTCAATGGGATCTGATGAACGTTTCAGGCCTTTTCGCCCGAAGCCTCTATGGTATGTCAGCCCTGTGACATTCTGATGTCAGTCTCGCAATTCGAAACAACGGGTTTTCCCTAGGGTTGCGGTTGTCGGTAACATGGGGCTTTCGAGTTACCGGAGGGTTCATGGATGTTTTCTCGGCATCAATCAGCAGCACCTCCGCCCTAGAGTTTCTTTCATCATCCGGGGCGTCGCTCTGGCTTCATGCAAGTTAGTAGGCAGCGTGCCCGGCATGACCGCGCTGGTGGGGGTCACCCGCAAACAGCGAGCGCCGAAGGATCGTCGCTGTCTGCCGCCTTCGCGGTAGCTGATCAAGCCCTTGCGCAGCACTGTCTATATGTCAAATAGGACTCTAGCCCTCGTACTTATTGCGCAAGCAGCTATCAGAATAGTAGCAACTGGTACGGTGTGAGTTTGCTACGACTGCGCCATCCCCAGCTTTGCCCGCAGTTGGGACAACGGTTGGGACAATGGATGATTTTGGAGCCACCAAGAAGAAAGGACTTAGAGCATTTCTACTCTAAGTCCTTGATTCGTATGGTCGGTGTGAAAGGATTCGAACCTTCGACCCCTTGCACCCCATGCAAGTGCGCTACCAGGCTGCGCCACACACCGAAGTGCGCGATTATAGCGACGGTAGCGTCTGGCTCTGGGGCCGGCAAGCCTCAAAAATCGTCGCTCAACAACTGGCGAATCTCACCGAGCTCTTGGCGCACCTTTTGCCAAGGTGTGGGCTGAACTTGATCGACCGGTGGTTTGCCTACAACGGCAAAATTTTCCAGCGGGCTGTCGGTAAATTCAATCACCTCGACACTGTCTAGCAGCACCTCTGGGTTGTGCGACTTGTCACGCTCGGCCTGCATCAGTTCCTGTATCTTGTTGCGTGCGCCGCTGATGGTAAAACCCTGGTCGTACAGCAGGTCTCGAATGCGCCGGATCATCAGCACCTCATGATGCTGGTAATAGCGCCGGTTGCCACGCCGCTTGATCGGCCTCAGTTGCGTGAATTCTTGCTCCCAATAGCGCAGCACATGGGGTTTGACACCACACAAGTCGCTGACCTCACCGATGGTGAAGTAGCGCTTGGCTGGAATCAGGGGCAGAGATTTTTCCATTGAAATCAATGAAATAGCTGGATAAGTTTGCAGGTTACTCCAAGTCATTGGGGTCTGTAAAGATACCGTGCAAGCTTTTTTTGCAATCGCTTGCTTCAGGGCAACAAGCGCGACGCGACAAAAGCCTGATCCTGAATTTGATCCTTGAGCTTGTGGCTGGCGTGAAAGGTGACTACCCGACGTGCCTTGATCGGGATCGCCTCGCCCGTGCGCGGATTGCGCCCCGGCCGGGGCGCCTTGGTGCGAATCTGGAAGTTGCCAAAACCGGTGATCTTGACGTCGTTTCCCTCCACCAGGCTTAGCGCGACCAGGTCGAAAAAAGCGTCGATCATGTCTTTGGATTCGCGCTTGTTCAACCCAATCTGTTCGAACAACAGTTCGGCCAACTGCGCCTTGGTGAGCGCTGGCGTTTCAAGAGATTCAACGGTGATGTCCATAAGGGGTCTGCTTCAAAGTTGATGACGGACTACTAGGCGCGCTGGCGGGCACCCAGGCGGTCTTTCAGCGTGGCCAGAATGGCAGCTACGGCGGCGTCAATCTGCGTTTCGGTCAGGGCTGCGTCGTCGGCGTTCAGGCTCAAGCGCACGGCCATGCTTTTTTCTGCTGCGGCATCAGCGGCAGGCGCCTTGGGCCGATAGATGTCAAACAACACGGCGTCGCGCAGCGCGCCTTGCACCGGCGCGGCCCAGATGGCGTGCATCAATGCATCGTGCGTCACCTGCTCGGCCACCAGCACTGCAATGTCTCGCTCAACCGCCTGGAACTTGGCCACAGCATTGAATTTGGGGACACTGCGCAGGGTCAGCGCGTCGAGTTCAATCTCAAACAGCACCGGGGTCTGAGCGATGTCATAAGCCTGGCGCCAGCGCGGGTGCAGTTCGCCCACAAAACCCACCGCACGCCCGGCCACCACCACCTGCGCACAACGCCCGGGGTGCATGGCGGGATGCTGGACTGGCACAAACGTGGCGAACAGTGGCGCCAACAAGGCTTCCAGGTCGCCCTTGACATCATAAAAATCAACCGCACGCTCCTTGACACTCCACTCAGGGGCGTCAATGGAGCCCACGGCCAGACCGGCCAGACGCATCGGCTGGGCAGATCCCTGCACCGTCGTGTCGCTGTTGGCAACCATCGTGTCGCGCAAAAACACCCGCCCCAGCTCAAATACCCGTACGCGGGACGCCTTTCGGTCCTGATTGAACTTCAAAACCTGTAGCAAAGAAC